>CAMLJR010000015.1 GCA_946480345.1 uncultured Spongiibacteraceae bacterium | reverse complement strand
CGCGCGCGCTGCCGGCAATCGCAACCGGACTGCGACCGGTGATCACGGTGACGCAGCGCTTCTCGATCGCTATCTGTAAATAGGAAGCCGCGACGTCATCGAGCTGACGATTCATCAACTGCGTTGCGCGATGCACCAGCGTGACGCTCATGCCGCGCGCCGCTAACGCGACCGCTGCTTCAAGGCCGAGCAGACCGCCGCCCAGCACAACCGCCGAGCCACGCCCGCTCGCGGCTTTCTGTAATTTCGCTACATCAAGCACATCGCGAAAACCGCTGACACCCGGCAACTCGATGCCCGGCAATGCCGGCAGCGCCGAGCGCGAGCCCGTCGCGAAAATCAATTGCGTGTAGCTGAGGCTAAAGCCATCGACGCAATGCACGCGGCGCAGCGAACGATCGACGCGTTGCACGGCACGGCCGAGATGTAAATCGATTGCGTGCTGCTCATACCACTCGGCCGAGTGCGAAACCAATTGTTGCCAATCGGTTTCGCCGCTCAATAACGGCGACAACATGATGCGGTTGTAGGGCAGCGAGCGTTCGGCACCCAACACAGCGATCGAGCGGCGATCACCGCGCCGACGCAGCGTTTCGACCAGACGCGTCGCCGCCATACCGGAGCCGATAATCACGAGGTCGCTATGCGCCAATGTCTGCCGTTCCATATTTTTCCGTTACCGCAACGTTAAATTTCAGGCAATAAAAAAGACGCTCATCGCTGCCCGGTTCCAGAGGAACCGCGACAACCATGAGCGCCTTTGCTCGAGTGTTAGAGAAACCGATACCGCCCACACTGGCGACACCTGCCACATTCCCTAACGCTGTGTTCAGTAGCTGTGTATAACCACAATGTATGCCAATAGACTTTTTTGTTGCTGGCTCAAGCAGTTGAGGCGTTTTACCAAAAAAGGGCCAAATTTCTTGAGCCCTATAACAGTGCGGAACGCCTCATTCGTGCACTATCAAAAGGTGAGCTCGCCCCACAGCCAGACTTTTTTCGTATCGATGTTCGTGGCAGTGGCGATTTCGCTGTCGGCGCGATAGTTACCGTATTTAACACCGACGGTATAGCTCGGGCCGAACTGCTTCAGCGCCTGCAGATTCCACTCGTTGCCGAATTCACGCGCACCGCCGCCGGTCAGCGGACCATCCTGTTCGCTGTACTTGTGGTACATCGCCATCAGCTTCACGCCGTACGGCTGCAAGTCCGCCGCGAGCGTGACGTAACGATCCTTCAAGCCACCGGTTGGTGTATTCAGGAACATATCGACCCAGCCATTGAACGCATGCTTGGTGGCGTACGGCGTTTGAAAGCCCTGCATTGCCGCGCCGACCGTATCCGAGCCCAGCACTTCCTGCGCGACTTTCGCCGACAACATGCCGACCTTGCTCGCATAACCGACACCGCCCTCGATAAACGAATAATCGGTATCGAACTCGACGTCGGTCGCGCTGGTGAATTCCTGCTTCGCGTATTCCGCGGTGTAGAACAGCCGCAGCGGCGCCGTTGTCGGCAGAATGTAGACGCCATCGAAGCGCAGACCGTAGGTATCGATGCTTTGATAACGCAGCGTCGGGTTCAGCGCGTTGACATCGGGCGCGAGATTGAGCAACGCGGTCAGCGGCTCCTGGTTATCGAGAAAATAGCCGTATGCAGTCAGCTTGCCGAGCGTGAACCCGCTGTACGTAATATTGAACAGGTTGTCGCTCGAATCGATATCGAAGTTATACGTCGGCTCAACGCTGGCGATGCCATTTACCTTGTCGACATAGGCGTAATAAAAACTCCAATCGGCGACGCCATCGTATTTCGCGGTGAATGCGTCGAATGTCTGTTCATCCTGACGCCATGACACCGAGCCAACGAAACGCTGGTTGTCGAGAACGATGCGTTGACGACCGAGGCCCATATCGAGTTTCGGCACGCCGCGATAACGCAGATAAGCGCGGTTAATTTCGGTGCGCTCGGGATCGACGATCGCCGCATAGTCATAAGGTGCGGTCGCGGGCTTTGCCGGATTTTTATGCTCCGGCGAATACTCGTCCTTGCCGCCGACGGTGTGGGTATCCTCGAATTCGAGAATCGCGGTAAAACCCTGGAAAGGCGCGGTTTCATAACCGAGCCGGCTGCGCAGCGTCAGCGCGGTGGCGTCTTCGACGGTTAACGATTTAACTTCGACGTCCTCGTAACGCAGACGGAAATTGCCCGACACCTTGCCGCCGGCGATCGCATCGATCAATGCATCGGCCGCAAATGCAGCATTCGGCAATGGTGCCGCCAGTACTGCCGCACATATGATTCCCCAACATTCACTTTTTTTAGGCATGACTCTCTCCAGAAACGCTTAGTTTCGTTAATTGGCTTTTAATGATTGCCGTGCTTGCGCAGAAAACCGGGTGGTTAAGCCACCTCTCTGTTAGTGCGCTCAGCTGTTTTTATGTCGATGACTTTTTTTTGATGCTCTGATGATTCCGCGTTTTCAGCAGCGGATGCGGTTGGCACATCCTCGACCTTGCGCTGTTTCTCGTAGAGGAAGCGCAACACTTCGTGACGCAGATGGTTGTAATGCGTATCGTCCGCGAGTTCGAGGCGATTGCGTGGACGCGCGAGATCGATATCGAGAATTTCGCCGACGGTAGCGGCCGGACCGTTTGTCATCATCACAATGCGATCGGACAGCAATACCGCTTCGTCGACATCGTGCGTAATCATGATGACGGTGTTATTCAGCGTGCGCTGAATTTCCATCAGCGAATCCTGCAGATGCGCACGTGTCAGCGCATCGAGCGCGCCGAATGGCTCATCCATCAGCAGCACTTTCGGCTGCATTGCCAATGCGCGCGCAATCCCGACCCGCTGCTTCATGCCGCCGGAAATTTCGCTCGGGCGTTTATGCATGGCGTGGCCCATATGTACGAGTTCGAGATTGTGCTCGATCCATTCCTTCATTTCGGCGCGCGATTTTTTGCCGCGAAAAACTTCTTTCACCGCCAGCTCGACGTTTTGATACGCGGTTAACCACGGCAGCAGCGAATGATTTTGAAATACCACCGCGCGCTCCGGACCCGGTTCATTCACTTCGCGACCATCGAGCACAACGCCGCCATTGGTTGCCTGCAACAGACCCGCAACAATATTCAACACGGTCGATTTACCGCAGCCCGAATGTCCAATCAGCGACACGAATTCGCCTTCGCGGATTTTCAAATTCACATTGTCGAGTGCTTTAAACGGGCCTTTAGCCGTTTTGAATTCGATGCTGACCTGGGTAATTTCCAACAAGGTTTTCATTTTTTTCTCCAAAGCGAATTCGATTAGCGAAGCACCGCGTTTTTATCCCACGACACCGAACGCTGCAGCATCAGCATCGCGCGATCGAGCATGTAGCCGATCAATCCGATGGTCAGTACCGCGACCATGATGCGCCCGAGCGAATCGGAGCTGCCGTTTTGAAATTCATCCCATACGAATTTGCCGAGCCCCGGATTCTGCGCAAGCATTTCGGCGGCGATCAGCACCATCCACGCGGTGCCGAGCGACAACCGCAGACCGGTAAAAATCATCGGCACCGACGCGGGCAACACGATGCTGCGTACATGCCGGAGCCAGTTCAGACGCAATACGCGGCTGACGTTAACGAGATCCGCGCTGACCGATGTGACGCCGACAGCGGTGTTAAGCAACGTCGGCCACAGACTGCACAGCATCACCGTGATCGCCGAGGTGACATACGATTTTGAAATGCCACCATCGTTGTTCGTATAAATCGCGCTGACCACAATTGTCACCAGCGGCAACCAGGCAAGCGGAGAGATCGGTTTGAAAATCTGTACTAACGGATTAGTGGCTGCGTATAAATTGGCGCTGAGACCAATCGCAATACCCGCCGGAATTGCAATCAGCGATGCCAACAGAAAGCCGGTAAATACCGTTTTCAAACTGGTGAGAATCTCGCGAAAGAACGTCGGCTTCGCCGTGTAGGGCCGCAGCTCGGCCACGTAATTCGGATCCTGCGCTCGCGCTTCGGCGAAACGTTTCTGTTGTCGCTCGTAGAACGCGGCTTCGCGTTCTTTATCTTCCCGATATTCCTGATACAAACCTTTGGCTTGTCCCAGCACTTGAGTGGGGCCCGGAAATTGACCGAGCGAGGTTTGAATATTTGCTGCACCGATCTGCCACAACGCCAGGAAGACAGCGATGCCGAGTATTGGCAAGCCAATCTGACGCAGTAATCTGGTTGCCAGCAAATTGAAATTCGCCGCGCTGATGAACGGCATTTTGGATTCTGTTACCGATGTGGCCATCGCCATCACCTCTATCGCAATTTTCGGAAAAATGGCGGCAGGTCCTTCTGCCGCTACGCGCACTGCAACAACACCCGTGGAATCTTGAATATCGAAACTGTCTACGGTTTTTGATTGCCTTTTAACCCAATGGCAAAACTGTCGATGTATGCGTTCGGTTTATTCGCGTCGAACACGATGGCATCGAGCGCGCTTTTTTCCGGGGCTTTCATGAATATCGACGGATTGTCGAGATCGGGAAAGTCGCTCGCCTTCATTTTTCCTTCAGCGATCAACTCTTTCGCAGCAGCGATATAAATCTCCGGTTTGTACGCTTTCTTCGCCATGTCGAGATACCAGCTATCCGGCTTTTGCTCGGAGATGTGACCCCAACGGCGCATTTGCGTCATCCACCAAATCGCGTCCGAGTAGTACGGAATACCGTATTGACCGCGGAAGAATTTGTTGAAATCGGGGATCGCACGTTTGTCGCCTTTTTCAAATTCGAATGTGCCGGTCATGCTGTTCGCGATAATTTTTTCATCGGCACCGACATAAGCGGGACGCGAAATAATTTTTACCGCCTCCGGACGATTCGCGTTGTTGATTTGATCCAGCCAATACGACGCGCGAATCAATGCTTTCACCGTGCGAATCGTCGTATTCGGATATTTATCCGCGAATGCTTTGGTCACGGTGAACGATTTGTCGGAGACATCCGGAATGATGTTTTCCGAGGTCAGCACCGGCACGCCGAGCCCCTTGAATACCGCCTGCTGATTCCACGGTTCACCAACGCAATAACCTACGGTGGTACCCGCCTCCATCGTCGGCACCATTTGCGGTGGCGGTACTACTGACAGCAATGCTTCCGCACCGATAGAACCACTGTTATCGCCTTTCAGCGGCGCATAAAAGCCGGGATTGATACCACCGGCGGCAAGCCAGTAACGTTCGTGATAATTGTGTGTGCCGACTGGAAATGTCATGCCTAGATTGAACGGCTTGCCGGCTTTTTTGTATGACTCAAGCACCGGCTTCAATGCAGCGGCGCTGATTGGATGTTTCGGCTTGCCGTTTTCCATCGATACGCTTTTTTTCATTTCCGCCCACACCGAATTCGAAACGGTAATCCCTGCACCGTTGTATGACAGCGTGAACGGGGAGACCAATTCGGATTTAGTCAGAATTCCCGTCGCGGCACCGGCCGGCATCGCAGCGAGAGTGTGTGCGCCATCGAGTTCGCCGCTGACAACGCGATCGAACAATACTTTCCAATTCGCCTGCGCTTCGAGCGTGACGTACAAACCTTCATCTTCGAAATATCCTTTTTCGTAGGCAATGGCGAGCGGCACCATATCGGTCAATTTGATAAAGCCGAATTTCAGCTCCCATTTTTCGGGTTTGCCAACTGCTGCATTGGCCGCAGTACCGAACAGCGTTGCACTCGCCGCGAGCGCCACTGCGGCGGCAATTTTTTTGATCAGTGGTCGTCTTTGGATTTTTACTTTCATCGTCGGTGAACCCCGTTTTTCGAAACAAACCTACAGGCGAAAAAAAAGGCGTTCACAACCAATCAACGTGCATATGCAGTCAGTCGGTCATGAGCGCCTTTGCTCAATCTTGGAATCGCTGTTTCGCCGCCATTGGCAAAACCTGTTATTACATCTTCATGCTTACAAGCGTTATGCCAATAAATTTTTTGCGTGATTAATCATCACGATAAATTGGGGCCAGATATTTTTTATAAAAAAGGGGCAAATTCACGCACGCCCTGCGAGTGTGCGTGAATTTTATCGATGCATTTTTTTGCGCCGATAAAGCGCACAGCAGACTTCGTGGGAAGCGATGGATGCGCTGCGCGAGCTGCGCAGCCTTATCAATATTCAGCGGGTTTAACCGATGGAGATTTTTGATCGTATTTATCGGGCCACAACAATCATGCCTTTGAGAGAGCCGGTTTATCGCGCCTGCGTCATCCGCTCACTCGCTTCCCACAACCGCTTCGCTGTAGCGCTGTCTTTTGCAAATGGGCTGAGCTGAGTGATTTTGCTATCGGCAAAATATTCGCCGCTGATATTTTCAACCTCGGGCGATGAACACAGATAAATGGAAGTACGCGCGCCTTTGTCGATCGAGCGCTGAAAGGGCCGCAGCAACGACATGATCAGACCCATCATTTTGCTGCCATGACCGAAACGCGTTGCAACGAAACCGGGATGCAGACAGTTCACGGCGACCTGTGTCCCTGCCAACCTGGCGGCCAGTTCGCGTGTGAATAAAATATTCGCGAGTTTGGATTGGCTATAGCTGGCAAATGGCGAATATTTTTGCGCGAACTGCAAATCATCGAAATTGATGCCGCCGCGTGCATCTTCATGCGCACGCGAAGCGACGTTCACTATGCGAGCGGGAGCGCTTTGCTTGATGAGATCGAGCAGCAAATCAGTCAGTAGAAAATAGCCGAGATGATTCAATGCAAAAGTCATTTCGATACCATCGGCAGACAGCTGACGCTGAGTGAATAACGCGCCGGCATTGTTCAGCAAGATATGCAGCGGTCGTCCGCTGGCGAGAAACTCGTCGGCGACACGACGCACGTCAGCCTGCGATGATAAATCGGCAATAAGAAAATCGATTTTGTGATTGGCGGTATCGCGTTTGATTTCATCGGCGGTTTGTTGCGCGAGCGCCCGATTGCGTGCGATTAGAACAACCTCTGCGCCCATTTCAGCGAGAGCGATTGCAGCGGCTTTACCAATGCCGTTGGTGGCCCCTGTAACGAGAGCGGTTTTACCGAGCAGGCTATTGCTGGTGTTGTTCACGACGATGGCTCCGCAATGTGATAGCGGAGCCATCGTCGTCAATTCGGTGTCAGTGGGCAAATTAACAAGCTGTAATCTCGCCCATTAAAAATCGACGATTAATCAAAGCACCACTTGCGCACCGAGCTCGACAATACGGTTGGGCGGAATGCAGAAGTAACTCGCTGCACTGCCGGCGTTGCGATACATCGTGATAAATAATTTCTCGCGCCAGAACACCATTTCCGATTTCAATTTCGGAATCAACGTTTCGCGGCCGAGGAAGAACGATGTGTCCATTAAATCGAATTCGATGCCGGCGGGGCCGCAACATTTCAGCGCTTCGGGCACATCGACTTCGTCCATGAACCCGAAGTGCAGACTCGCGGTAAAAAATTGATCGTTGAGCTGTTGCACTTCAGCGCGCTCGGCAATCGGCACGTAAGGCTCGTCGCGAATATCGACGTGCAAAATCACAACGCGCTCATGCAGGCATTTGTAATGTTTAAGGCTGTGCAGCAATGCGTGCGGCACTTTGTTCGGCTGACCGGTAAGAAAAATGGCGGTGCCAGGCACCTTGGTGACATCACCCGCGCTTTGTACAAACAGATCGAGCGGCATCGCTGCTTCCAAAAGCCGCTTGTTCAACAGCGCACGACCGCGTTTCCACGTCGTCATCACGCCGAAGATGAACGCGCCGAGTACCAGCGGGAACCAGCCGCCATCTTTTACCTTGAGAATGTTGGATGCGAAATACGCCGCATCGACAATCAAGAAAATACCGAGCACGGTAAGGCTCAACGGTAAATTCCAGCGCCACAGCCGGCGCACAACAACAAAGGCGAGCATCGAGGTGATCACCATCGTGCCGGTCACCGCGATGCCGTAAGCGGCAGCCAGCGCGCTGGACGATTGGAACCCCAGTACCAATGCGATCACCGCGATGAACAGTGCCCAGTTGATACCCGGCAGATAAATCTGCCCCTGCTCGGCGCTCGATGTGTGTTGCACCAACATACGCGGCGCATAACCTAACTGAACTGCCTGACGGGTGATCGAAAACGCACCGGAAATAACTGCCTGCGAGGCAATCACCGTTGCCATCGTCGCAAGCGCCACCATCGGATACAGCCCCCACTCGGGCACCAGCAGATAGAACGGATTGCTCACTGCCGTCGCATCGTGCAGCAGCAACGCGCCCTGCCCGAAATAATTCAGCACCAGCCCCGGCAATACCAACCCGAACCATGCGTACTGAACGGGCTTGCGGCCGAAATGCCCCATGTCGGCATACAGCGCTTCAGCACCGGTCAGCGCGAGCACTGCGGCGCCGAGCGCAAGAAATGCCATTGCGGTGTGATCGATAAAAAAGCTCACCGCATACCAGGGGTTGAGCGCCGCCAGCACTTCCGGCGATTTGGCGATATTGATGGCGCCGAGTACGCCGAGCGTGGTGAACCACAGCAGCATGACCGGCCCGAACAGGCGCCCGACTTTCGCCGTACCGAAACGCTGCACGGCGAACAACACCATTAATACGGTCACCGTCAGCGGCAAAACGTAGGGCTTGAACGCAGGTGTCGCGACCTCGATGCCCTCGATAGCCGACAACACCGAAATGGCTGGCGTAATCACGCTGTCGCCGTAAAACAATGCCGCGCCAACCAGGCCGAGCAACATCAACCAGCCCGAGCGGGGAGAGCCGCCGACACTGCGCAACACCAGCGCCATCAGCGCCATGATGCCGCCCTCGCCCTTGTTGTCGGCCCGCAGCACGAATAGCACGTACTTCAATGACACGACCACGATCAACGACCACAGCACCAGCGACAACATGCCAAGCACATTGACCTCGTTGATCGGCACTGGATGGTGCGAACCGCCGAAGACTTCCTTGATCGTATAGAGGGGGCTAGTGCCGATATCGCCGTAAACGACGCCAAGGGCGGCGAGGGTTAACGTCGAAGTAGAAGAGCGCGCGGGGGTCGCGGTTGTTGTCATCAGGAAATTCCACTGCCGGAAACCGGCGCTAATGCTAGCCGATTCTTTCGACAGCGGTATTACTCCGCATGGACTAGCGAATGATCAGCGACGATGGACGGCGAACAACATCCGCCCATTGGCTTGCAAGCAACGCACCTCAGAGCCAGCCGGATTGCTTCAACTTTCGGTAGAGCATCGAGCAGGCGATAGCAGTGCCGGCGACGATGATGGGATATCCGAAGTGCCACTGCAGCTCGGGCATCACGCGGAAGTTCATGCCGTACAGGCTGAAAATGACCGTGGGCACCGCGAGCACGGCACCCCAGCCGGCCAGCCGCTTCACCACTTCGTTCTGTTTGACGCTGACGAGCGCGAGATTCACCTGCATCGCACTGGTCAGCATTTCGCGCAACTCATCGACAGTACCGATCACACGTGCGACATGATCGTGTACATCGCGAAAATACACGTGCATTTCTTTCATCACGATATCGGTGTGCAGGCGTGTCAGCTGCATGCAGATATCTTCGATCGGCGCGATTGCGTTGCGCAGTTCGAGCAACTGGATTTTCAAATCGTACAGTCGCTCGATCGCCGATTCATTGAATTGGCCTTTAAAAATATCGGCCTCAAGCGCATCGAATTGCTGTTCGAAATGCGTCAGCACCGGCTGATAATTGTCGACGATGAAATCCAGCAACGCATATAACGCATATGCCGGCCCTTTCCCCAGCTTCTGCGGCAGCTGTTCACTGCGTGCGCGTACATGCGAGTAACCTTGCGAACAACCATGACGCACTGACACCAGAAAATTCTTACCGACAAAAAAGTGCGTCTCGCCGTATACCACTTTGTCATCGAGCATTTGCGCGGTTTTAACGACAATGAATAACGTATCGCCGTACGTTTCGAGCTTCGGTCGCTGATGCGCCTTCAATGCATCTTCGATCGCGAGTTCGTGGAGATCGAATTCTTCCTGAATTTTTAGCAGCAGCGATGGATCGGCCTCATGCAATCCGACCCAAACGAACGTATTCGGCTGTACCACCACCTCGCTGATATCTTCGATCGTCATCGGCGCTAGCCGCTTACCGTCGCGATAAGCAACGCTATTGACGATCATCGTCGGTCCAGCGGAAATGGTTTCGTCATCGGTCATATTTTGTCGCAGCCTCGCTATGCACTGGATGTCGCTATGCACTAGATGTCGCTGTGCACCGAGCGGTTATGCGCTCTTAACGATGGTCAGCATGTTTTGCAGATGCTCGGCTGCTTCCATACCGAGCGGCGTCAGGTAGCCACCATCGATCTGGGTCACGAGTCCCTTGTTGAATAATCTTTCGGTGGCCGCGATCGTCGCTGCATCTGCCGTGTGATGGACCTTGATGCCGGCGAACGTGGTGGATACATCGTAATGGCTGAGAATTTCGAGCTCTTCGATCAGGGTGGGAGTGAAAATCATTTATCGACTCCTGAATAATTATTTTTAACGCGGGAATGCCAACCGAATGCTACCGCCGTTGGCATAGATTTTCACTCGAAATAATTTGCGATGGAAAAGGCGCTGTTGCGTCGGTCAGCGATTAACGAGCTGCGCACACTGGGCAATGACGATGATGAGCAGCACCAGCGTCGCGCCCTGCCAGAATCGGATGGGATTACGTTGCATCAGCGGCGCGCGCTCATGGCTACGCACCATATCCTGATTCGGTACGCATAGGTCCTGCAGAAATTCGGAGAGCGCCTGATAGCGCAGGCGCGCATCGGGCTGAGTCGCCTTTTTCAACGCGAGATCGAGCCACAGGGGAATATCCTTGCGGCGCTCGCGCGCGGAGATATAACGGTACTCGCGTAAATTACGCAGATTGCGCTGACGACCCGCCGATAATTTGTATGGCAATGCACCGGTCACCATTTCATAAACGATGACGCCGAGCGAAAAAATATCCGACGTGAACGCGCCGCTTTCTCCAAGCAGATATTCGGGCGCGATGTAATCGACCGAACCGACCGGCATATCCTGCTCGATCGGCGATGCCATTTCATCGAAGCCGCCGATATGCACCGTGCCGAAGTCGATTAATTTGATATGCCCATCGGCAGTCAACATGATGTTTTCTGGCTTCAGATCGCGATGCGTCATATGCATACGCTGCAATACACGCAAGGCAGCAATAACATCGCGCACAATGTTGCGCACACTTTCGAGCGACGGTTTCGGATTATCGAACAGCCACTGCCGCAACGTTTGACCATCGATGTATTCGCACAGCAAATATAAAAACGGACTGTGCTCAGGGCGCGGAAATATTTTCATCACGCCCTGATGCTGCACGCGACTCGCGACCCACTGTTCGCGAATAAAACCTTCGAGATATTGCGGATCGTCGGCGAAATTGGACGATGGCGCTTTGAGCACAAAGTGATTGCCGGTGTTTTCTTCCTGCACCAGATATAAATGACTGCGCGTGCCGTTGTGCAATACGCGCTGCACCAGCAAACCATCGATACGATGCCCCGGTTCGAGTACCGGCGGAATCGCCAGCTGGGTCAACTGACGATGAACTTCATCGATATCGGCGAGCGGCAGGTTATCGATGCGCAGGATCAGACAACTGACATTGTCGTCGCTGCCTTTGCGCAGCGCGTCCTCGACGATCTGCTGCGCACGCTGTTCGACATTATCGAGCGGCGCGGCAAGATGCGCGGCTAGTTCCGCATTCGTTAAAACGCCGTGCACGCCATCGGTGGATAGCAGCAATACATCGCCATGCGCAATTTCCTCAATGCTGTAATCGACTTCGAGATGACTGTCCATTCCCAACGCGCGCGTCAGAAACACAGCTCCGTCGCGTTGATAATGCGAATGATCGCGCGTCAGCGCGATCAATTTGCCGTCGCGATACAGCGAAATTCGGCTATCGCCCGCATGAAAAATATGCGCGCTGGTCGATTTGACAATGACACCGCTGAACGTGGTCACAAGACCGTTGTGCGGCAGAACGCTTTGTTTGCCGTGGTGATACAACCAGCTATTGAGCGCGGACAACACGCGCGCACCGGCCGTTTTCACCGGCCAGGTGTCGGGCGTGCTGTAGTAATCGGAAAGGAAATGCGTGACGGCAGTTTCGCTGGCGAGCTGCGCCTGCTCGCTGCAACTCGCACCATCGGCAATGCACGCGGCAATACCTTTTAATTGAACGGCATTGCCTTTCGGTGCGTACACCGCAAACGCGTCTTCGTTGACCGGCTTTACGCCCGCGCTCGAATATCCGCCAAACGCAATTTCCAGTTTTTTATCCGCGCTGCTCGGCAGCAGCGCGGCAATTTCCGCATGCACAGCGGCACCAGTCATTGCCATCTCCGTGGATTATTAATCTGCCATCTAGATACATCTCCTGATATATCTAGATTTCGCGGCTGAAGCCGCTGGAAACGCATCCTGCGTTCGTTATTCGCGCAAGAATCGCTCTCGACGTCAGATTAATGCGCACGTGCAACGCTGATCAATTCGACAGTGCCGTCTTCGCGCACTTCAGCGATATGGCCAGCCGGCTCATCCATGAAAAGCAGCACAATGAATCCGAGTACTGCGGAACCCGCGATAACGAAGAAGAACGTGTGGTAATCGACGAACGATAATATCGTCAGGTACACCACCGCGCCGACGTTGCCGTAAGCGCCCGTCATGCCGGCGATCTGACCTGTCAAACGGCGCTTGATTAATGGCACTACCGCGAACACGGCGCCTTCGCCCGCTTGTACAAACAGCGCGCACAATACGGCGACCAACACAGCGATCCAAACATTCCAGGTGCTATCGACCATACCCATGATCAGATAACCGAGCGCCAGGCCCGCAGTGAGAATCAACAGCACACGCTTGCGGCCGAATTTATCGGACAGCACGCCGCCGCCCGGCCGCGATGCGAGATTCATAAAGGCGTGCGCCGAAGCCAGTAAACCGGCGATGATCGGCGTCAGCTGAAACGTTTCGGCGAAATACAACGGCAACATCGATACCACCGCGAGTTCCGAACCGAAGGTTGCGAAATACAACACATCCATTACTGCGACTTGCTTGAATTTATAGCGATGCAGTTGCGGCACCGGTTTTTCGAAAACGGTTTTGTTGACGCGCCATACTTGCGACACTTCGTAAAAATACAGCGCGACCAATCCAATCCAGATCAGATTCACCGTGGCCTGCGTCAGTAAATTGATTTTTGCGGGCGACAAATTCCATGCGAGCAATGCCAGCGCTGCGTACATCGGCACTTTCATCACGAGCAGCAAAAAGAAATCGCCTTTGCTGGTAACTTCCATCGCGCCGAGACTTTTTGGTTTGAAATAGGTGGAGCCCTTCGGCGTATTCGATACGTTCATGTACCAAATCACCGAAAAAATCAGGCAGAGCACGCCAGTGCTGGCAATCGCATAACGCCAGCCATCGTCGCCGCCGAACCACAACGCGAGCGCGGGCAATGTAAAGGCCGCAACCGCCGAACCGAAATTACCCCAGCCGCCGTACACGCCTTCAGCCGTTCCCAATTCGTGCGCCGGAAACCATTCGGACACGATGCGAATTCCGATGACGAAACCGGCGCCGATGAAACCCAGCAGAAAACGCGCTAACGCCGCCTGCGCAAAATTGTCCGCGAATGCAAACATAAAACATGGGATCGAACAGATTACGAGCAGCAACGCGTACATCAAGCGTGGGCCGAAGCGATCGACCAGCATGCCGATAATGACGCGGGCGGGAATCGCGATAGCAACATTCAGTGTCAGCAGTGTTTTCAATTGCTGGGGCGTGAGAGACAGCGAATGACCAATTGCCTGCAACAACGGCGCATGGTTGAACCAAACGATGAACGTAACGAAAAATACCATCCAGCTCAGATGCAGAATTTTCATCTTGCCGGTGAAGTTCAGTAGATTGAAACGTTCGGCTGACATTTGATCCGACCCCTTAATAAATATTCGATAAAAAACGCCCCGTCTCCACAAAGCTGAAATGCTTCGTAGCGAGGAGCGCCTTTGCTCAATGAATTGCGATGTGATGTGCACGCGCGATGTCGTCAACGGCGACAACATCGTATGTCTGCGGCTTAGCGATTGCTGTGCCAATAATATTTTACGAATGAGGCTCAATGACTTGGCACTTTATCGCGGTGCGATAGTCATTGCTGTCGCCCCAGATGTGTGCGGCTTTCTTACTCGATGCGCGCTAATGGCACATCGCATTTCTTTACAACGAAGAATTAGAGATCGAGCGCGATCACATCGATCTGTTGCAGAAAGCGATGCAGCTCGTTGGCGGTGAATAATTCGGTGCCCGGATGCAATGTGGTGCCGGTGCCGCATGCAATTCCGAAACGCAACGCATCGGCAGCACTTTCACCACGCGCAAATGCATGCACAAGACCGGCAACCATCGAATCGCCCGCGCCCACTGTCGAGTTCACGTTAACCGCTGGCGCCGTTGCGAAATACGTATTGTCCGGCGCGCATAGCAACGCGCCTTCGGCACCGAGCGAAACACAGATGTAGTCGATGCCGTCGCGCTGTAATTTTCGTGCCTGCCGCGCCACGGCGTCACGATCGGGCAACGGACTTCCACAGAATTGTTCGAGCTCGTAGCGGTTCGGCTTGATCAGAAAGGGCTTCGCCGGAACGGCGTTGCGCAGCAGGGCACCATACGTATCGACAATGGGCCTGCCCTGCTGTTCGCGCACGCGCCGCGTCAGTTGCGCGTAGATTGTATCGTCGACGCCGGGCGGTACGGATCCGGTCAGTACCGCGATACCGTTTGTACTGGCCGCAATTAAACGCCCGCATAAATTGTCGAGATGATGTTTGCTCAAGGCAGGGCCGATTGCGCTGACTTCGTATTGCGACGCAGTATCGCGCTCCTGCAGGGCGACGTTGATGCGCGTTTCGCCATCGATATGTTCGACGTCGAGCCTGCCGATGGCATCGCGTACCAGCCGTTGAAAAAGTTGTCCGATTTCACCTGCGGTAACACAGAAATTGTTAGCCGGCGTATTCAGGATTTTCAGCGCGCGACCGACATTGATGCCGTTGCCGCCCGGATCGTAGCGCACTGCGCGCGCATGGGTTTTCTGATCGGCCAGCAGCCGTCCAATTTCATATGTGGCATCGACGGCAGGATTTAATGTGAGCGTGGCGATTGGGCAAGGGCGCGGCGTGGCTGTCATCGATTAATCGTCGCTGTCGGATGAACATCAGCGCATCTTAACGCGACGTTATACGCAGAACATTGACGCGCTCGGGTTAACCGTCGATAGCCTCGAAGCGGGCGCCGTCGATAAAGGCATCGGGCCCGAGTTGAATATCGCCCCGCGCACCAGCGGTGAACCATGGTTGCGAATGCACGCCTTCAGGCTTGATATCGGCGAGCGGTAAATTTTGCGTGCCGGCGAAAATATCGCGATACAGATCGGAGCGATAAACACGCTTGGCGGTTTCGGCAATATCGCAATCGGCCGGGACCTGCTGCCAACGCTGCATTTGTCGCAAGAACCACTGGGCCTGCGAGCGCCACGGAAAATTCGCTTCGTAACGGTGAAATACATGAAATGCTTCGGCACCGCAGCGCTGTTGCTCGATGCCGACGGGCAGCTCGCCCGTTAGCGGTAACGCCAGCCAGCTCATCGGTACTTCGAGATAATGACCGCGATCGAGCAACTGCAATGCCGTCGATAAATTTTGTTCAATCCACTGCGCCGCATTGCTTAATGCACGCAATAGCGCCGCGTGCGTTTGCGGATTTTTTTGCGCCCACTGTTCGGTGACGCCGAAGACTTTTTCCGGGCCGTTCTGCCAAATGTCGTAACCGGTCAACAGACATTTACCGAGGCCCATACCGACAGCGCAACTATTCCACGGCTCGCCGACGCAGAAACCATCGATATGTTCCAGGCGCAAATTGTCGACCATCTGCTGCGGCGGCAACGCAACCAGCTTGATGTCGCTGACCGGATCGATACCGCCGGCGCTGAGCCAGTAACGCAATAAATAATTGTGACTCGAAAACGGAAACACTGTCGCCAGTACCAGCGGCTCCCGACCGCGCTCGCGTCGTTCGCGCACCACTGCGGCCAGCGCTTGCGCGGCTGCGAGCGGTGTATCGGCACGTGCGTGCTGACGCAGCGCACTGAATAGGCTGTTCGAAACGGTAATCGCATTGCCGTTCAGGCCCAGTGAAAACGCGGTGACCATCGGTTTGCGTAACCCACCGATACCGAGACTCGATGCAAGCAGCATCGGCGCGAGCATTTGCGCACCATCGAGCTGACCGATAATGACTTTGTCGCGAATATTTGCCCACGACGCTTCGCAGCTAAGTTCGACTGTTAGACCCTGCGCGGCGAAAAAGCCCTGCTCGCGCGCAACGACGAGCGGCAGACAATCGGTAAGCGGAATGTAACCAAGCCGCAATGAAGTTTTTTCCAACGCCATATCTTCGATTCTCCAGCGCGTCAGCCGTCAAGCAGCTCGAACACCGCGATGATATTTGCGGCGACCTCGGCCAACCGCTGGCCGCGGTCCATCGCCATTTTGCGCATCGCGTGATACGCCTGTTGTTCATCGAGGCCGCGCTGTTTCATCAGCAGCCCTTTCGCGCGATCGATTTGTTTGCGGTCGGCGAGCTGCGAACGGGTTTCTTCGAGTTCACGACGCAGTGCATGAAATTCGCGAAAACGTGCCACCGCGACATCGACAATCGTTTTGACGCGAGCCGGATTTAATCCATCGACGATGTAAGCGCTGACCCCGGCACGCATTGCGCGTTCGATCGAACCGCTGTCGTCGCCTTCTTCGGCAAACATCACGACGGGCCGCGGGTTATCGCGATGCAATGTCGACATGTGTTCGAGCGTATCGCGATCGGGTGATTCGATATCGATGATGATGACATCGGGCTCGAGACGCGCCACCTGTTCGGCGAGACCCGCAGCGCTGCTGAGCCGTGCGATCACTTTGTAATCGTGATCGAGCAATGCCTGTTCGAGCAGCGCCGCACGCGCGGGCTGATCATCGACAAGCATTACGGTTAAAGAAGTTTTCGAGTTGGCGGCCATCGTCAGCTACCTGTCGATGCGCATGCACTATCAATACGCTGCGTTGCGACAGAAAAAAATTTGAATATCGGGAAATATAAAAAGGGTCAATGCAAGCGAGGTGCCAGTGCTCAAACGTGCTGACAAACAGATGATTCGTCTGGCTTCCGGCGATTTTTGAACGTGCACTGCCAGAAAGTTATTTTCATTTTGGTGCGGAACAAAAACCAAACGCACCATTCAAGCGCAAGCGATGTGTATCCACGCGGGAAAAATAAAACTCAAAAAAAAGCCCCTCAACCGCAAGCGGTGAGGAGCCACCCTGTGCGCAGGGTAATACCCTCCCAACAACAAACATCCGGGAGGTTTCTCGGGCGAGAGACCTGTAACGGTAACTGCCGCTATTTAGCGACAGGAACCCATGTAACACGTGTGCGTGACGCCACCGGCGGTGTAGTAGGTGCCGTTGTACTGTTGGTTATTGCGAAATTCGCCTTCGAAGCGATCGCCGTTGGACCACGTCAACTTGCCTTGACCGTGACGCTTGTCGTCGGCCCATTCACCCACGTAGCGTTGTTGACTGCGAGCCCAGCTGTAAATGCCCTGACCTTGTCGCTTGCCGTTGCTCCAGCTGCCGGTATAACTGTTGCCGGTGCTGCCGCTACTCCAGGTGCCTTTGCCGCTGACGCGACCTTTTTTGAATTCGCCGCTCAATCGGTCACCATTGTTAAAGGTGACTTCGCCCACCCCGTTGGGTTGGCCATTAACGCACTGTCCTTGATATATCCCTGCCGGCATCGAGTCGCCGACATTGTTCACTGCCACCTTGCATAATCCCTGACCACCTGACGTCACCGTTGCACTGCTGGTGCTGACATCGACTGCGTGGGCTGTGCATGCAAGGAGACACATTAGCGAGAGAGTAATTCGCATCGTCGTAGCCTCCAATTAGCTAGCCTCGCCGACAATCTAGTCAGCGATCGGCACTCCATCAAGGCACTTCTGCGATGGCGATCACAGTCGATTCTTCGCAATTATCGAGCGTCCTAACACTCACACTCAGGCGCGCCGACGATCAACAATTTAACGGCGTAATTTTTTGACGGCGTGTTGTTTACGCGTGAATTTCCGAGGTACACGGAGTCAATGGAATGGCGGAACGGACGCCGATAAAAATCGATCGAGACTTGCAGTCAATTTATTGCCAAACGATGATCCATTAGCGCGACAACGTGTGCATCGCTATCGCCGATGCCGGCAGCGAGAGCTGGCTTACCCACAGATATGACCGAATTCTTTTGCACGAAAACTGTTGGCGCAGCTGAGAGTTAACAAACCATTTCGCTAGTTAGAGCAGTGAGTCAAACGAATGACGAATCACTTTTTATAAACGCATACTAAATTTTGGCGAACCGCGCGAAAAAAATAATCTAACTCAACGCACCGTGCGGAGGCACAACCGGCCACGCAAAGCGCGCATGTATAATGCAGGCACTTCACTCCTTTACTGCTGTAGCCGAGGTTTTTCGATGCAACGTCTGCCCCTGGTGTTACAAACGCAATCGCTGCAACCCGCGCTTATTTCCGTACTCACTGCGATTACCGATGGCTGTCGCGATATTGCCCGCCAAATCAGTCGCGGCGCATTGGCCGGCGTACTCGGTGCCGCCGGTGCCGAAAATGTGCAAGGTGAGCAGCAGAAGAAACTCGACATTATCGCGAACGATATTTTGAAATCGCTACTGACGGCGGAACCGACCGTCCGCGCCCTGGCTTCCGAGGAAGAAGAATCGATCGTGCCGGCGAATCCGGACGGGCGCTATCTCGTTGCGTTCGATCCGCTCGACGGCTCATCCAACATCGACATCAACGGACCGGTCGGCACCATTTTCTCGATTTACGATGTACCGGGTGCCACACCTGTCACCGAAGCCGATTTTCTGCGTCCCGGTCGCCAGCAGGTTGCGGCGGGATACGTTCTCTATGGTCCCGCCGTGATGCTGGTGCTGACTGCCGGCCAGGGCGTGCAGATGTATACGCTCGATCAGCACGCGGGCGAATTCCTGCTCACCGTACCGCGCGCGGCGGTACCGGCAGATACGCATGAATTCGCGATCAACATGTCGAACCAGCGCTTCTGGTCGCGCCCGGTCCAAAACTATATTGCGCATCTGTTGATCGGCGACGAAGGCCCGCGCGCGCGAAATTTCAATATGCGCTGGGTGGCGGCGATGGTGGCGGATGTGCACCGGATTCTGTGCCGTGGCGGATTGTTTGCGTATCCCTGGGACAGCCGTGACCCCAACAAGCCGGGCAAGCTGCGGTTGATGTACGAGGCAAATCCGATGGCGTTGCTGGTGGAAAGAGCCGGCGGCGAAGCATGGACCGATGCCGCGAAGATTCTCGATTTACAGCCGGAACACATCCATCAGCGCGTGCCGGTTATCCTCGGCTCCGCGAACGAAGTGCTCGCCTGTCTCCAGTATCACCGCGATCACCCGGACGAATGATCATCGTCAGCATCATTTACGACGGCTGTTCTAAACGGCCAGACTCACGATTGCATAATCAGCGACGCGCGCCGCAATGAGGGGCGGTCGCCGCTGTCTTTTGCCAGTTGCAGCAGGCGCCGCAAATGCGAACGCGGTGGTGTGCGCAATTGCAGCACCGCGCCGCGTTCGATCGGTTCCAGATGTGCAAGCCGACTGAATTCGAAAAACGGCATCCGCAATAGCTCGCCATGACTGCCGGCTTTACAGAAGATATCGGCGAATGAATCGAAGGCCGAGGCCATGAACAACGCCCGCACCCCGAATAGATGACCGAACGGTGGAATGGCGCCTAGCTCGCAACGCGAAAACCGGTTTTTGAAATGTCGCTCGGTGGCGAGCTCGACTTTCTCTACGCCCAATTCGCACCGCAATAAATCGGGCGCCAATCGAAAATGCGCCGGGATCACCACCATTAATAGTTCGACGTCTGTGCGCGCCATGACTACTTTGGCGAAGCGGCGCGGCGGGATGCGATTAAGGTGAGCGCTTTCCTCTGCGGTATAGGCAGGCTTGGCTTCCGTCAGTGCGTATTGCGCACGACAGCGTTGCAGGTAATCCACCAATAACAGGCTTGGCATGGCTTGCTCCTCCCATGAGGATGGTGGCGATGACGGCGACTGTAAATTATTCCGACTGTGGCACCCTAAAGGAAATGAAGCTGAACGTCCGCTTAATTTTCGAGATTATTTTGTTATAAGTTGAGGATTCAGCGCTTTAGCCTGCCATGTTCAAGTGGCGCCGAAAATTCCATATATCACTGAAAGTAAAGATTTTTTATAGCGGCCGTTCTAGCCGTTAACGCAAGCCCATCATTTTTCCGGATGCTTGGGCTGCACCATGCCGCCCATGATGATCATTTGCAGCGCCTCGCCGGGTTTCATATCGATAACCTGTAGCTCGGCACGAGGGAGAATGAAGGTAAAGCCGCCAACCTGGTAGCTCATCGGTACGAACACCATTTCATGATCGGGCGGCAGCCATTCCGGTTGAGTTCCATCGATGGGGCGGGTGACGATGCCGAACACTTGCGCATCGGCATCGGGCAGCTTCACCAGAACGACGCTGCCACCCGGATTATTGCTTTTCCCGGAAACCAAATCCGTCAGCTGGCGCACCACTGGATAAATGCTGCCGATCACCGGCAGCTTGGTCATCCACTCCTCGGTGATTTCCAGAATCTTGCGCATCACCATATTGCGCGTCAGCAGTCCGACCAGAAACGCAATCATCAGAAACAGCAGCAGCGCGAGCCCCGGAAAATACCAGCCCGCCGGTAGAAGGAACTCGAAAACCGGTTTTAACGTAGATTCGATGGTGCGGCTCAGCCAGACGAGAAATGCCACCGTTACCACGAGGGGTACCAGCAACAATAGGCCTCGCAGTGTTTGCCCCGTCAGCCATTGCCAGAATGCTCGCACGTTTACCAAACCCCCAAATCTGCCGTTAACGACGGACCGCCATATCGGTGCGGAACCGGTCGAGAATATGCATCACACGCTCGGAAGCCTGTTCCATTCGCTTCAGCGCATCGAGGCTATCATGCAGCGAGCCGCCGCGATGGAGCTTAATGGCCTCGCGCCCGACACCGTGCAATAACTCATGCGGAGCCTCAAGATCGCGGAAGTTCGGCGAATGACCAAATCGCTCGCCCGCCTCCGTGCTCACGTACCAGCGACCCAGCCGACAATGCTGATGATCGACCAAGCTGTCGGGATCAACGGTTTTGTCCGCCAAAATCGCGCGGTAGACCTGAGTTTTCCAGGCGACGTGATCCATTTTGGCCATCTGCACAAAACTGCTGTCGGCCGACGCGTTGATCACCGCACGCATCCGTGCTGCCATTTGTAGCGCTCGATTGACGGTATCGACAATGCGATCGGTGGATTGGGCGATGCGCTGGCAATCCTGCGATACCTCCTGAATCTGCAGATCCGCAGCGTGCGTCTCGCTGCTGATGTTATCGACCAGTGCACCGACTTCAGCGGCAGCGCCGCTCGCACGTTGCGCCAGCGCCCGCACTTCGTCGGCCACGACAGCGAAGCCGCGACCCTGATCGCCCGCTCGCGCCGCCTCAATCGCTGCATTCAATGCCAGTAAATTGGTCTGCTCGGAAATCGTGCCAATCACCTGCACGAATTTGACAATATCGGTCGCCAGCGCCTTCAGCCGATCGATATTGTCGCAACTGCTGCGGGCTTTTCCGTCGATACTGGCGAGCTCGCTGCGAATGCTTTCGAGCACCTGCGTGCTGTCGGTGAACACCGAAGCGGCGCCATCGAGCTGCTCACGTTCGTCGCCCAGACGCGCTGCCGTGTCGGCGACCGATTCGCGAATTTGTTCGAGTGCGCTACCCGCGCCGAGATACAGCGCATTGATGCCCTGATGGGCGGAGCGACGCTGCTCGGCGGCGCGATGTTCCGCCTCCAACGCAGCGGTATGCTGCTCAAGACCTTCGCAGCGCTCACGCAATATCTGATTTTCCTGCTGCAAGTCGCGCAACTGGCGCTCGAGCGCAGCCATGTCTTCTTTACGACCCCACCACATCGTGCTTACCTCGCCTTGTAATTATTTGATTGGAATAAGCGGATTATCGGCGGCGCAGAGCGGATCTTGACTGGCGCGCGCGACTCGAATGCTAACATGCGTCGCGGCCGATTGAGTTCGCTGCCGCCGGGTCGAATCACGCTTCAGCCATCCCTTATGATCGCCAAACCGTCATGCATTTAACTTTTCTGGGTACCTCTGCCGGCCTGCCCACACGCGAGCGCAACGTGACCGGTCTCGCGCTGTCGCTTGAGCGCCAGCGCGAGTGGTATTTGATCGATTGCGGTGAAGGCACGCAGCAACAATTGCTGCGCACGCGTTATTCCGCGGCGAAATTGCGCGCAATCTTTATTACGCATATTCACGGCGATCATTGCTATGGAATGCCAGGCCTGATCGCCAGTGCGCAAATGGGTGGACGCACAGCCCCGCTGACAATTTGCGCGCCTGCAGGCATTCAGGAATTTATTGAAGCGGTGCAGCGTTACACCGATTTATCGCGGCTCAGTTATCCGCTCGAATTCATGCGCAGCGATCGCGTAGATTTTTGTTATCGCGATGAAAATGTTTGTGTCGACAGCATCGAGCTGTCACATCGTGTACCGAGCTTCGGTTATCGCCTCGTCGAGCAAGTTCACGAACGCGCGCTCGATCCTGAAAAACTCGCGGCATTGAATGTACCGCGCGGACCATTGTGGGGCGAATTGCAACACGGCCAACCGGTGCAATTACCGGATGGCCGCACGATCGCACCGGAGCAGGTGTGTCAGCCTCAGCGATCGCAGCGCCGTGTTGTAGTCGGCGGCGATAACGATCGACCCGAATTGCTCGAAGAAGCACTGCGCGGCTGCGATGCGCTGATTCACGAAGCAACCTTTACCGAAGACGTGCTCGCACGCGTCGGCCCGCAGTATCAGCACAGCACGCCGGCGCAAGTTGCGAAAACCGCGCAGCGTCTTCAAATACCGCATTTGTTATTGACGCACTTCAGCCAACGCTATCGACGCCACGCGCCCGCAGGCGAACATTCGCTAGCCGATCTGCGACACGAGGCGCAGCAGTTTTACCGCGGCAATCTGATCATGGCCGAAGATTTTGCCAGCTATGAACTGACGCGCGATAAACAGCTTCTGTCGATGCAGCGATATTAAAGAGCTGCTTTTTCAATTAGTACTTCGGTTGACAAAAACAGTACTTCGGCTGACAAAACCAGTCCTTCGGTTGACAAAAACGTCGTAGCGGCTCAGGTTAACGAGAGCGCCTCTTTGGGAGGGTATCGTCATGCAAAAACCTCATCACGATTTTCAAGAACTGTTCGCTCAGCTTGGTTTGCCGAACACTGATTTGGCGATTCGTGAATTCTTGTCCCAGCACTTTCTGCAAAGCGATGAACGACTTTCCGACGCTAAATTCTGGAATTCCGCGCAGGCGCAATTTCTGTGGGAGGGTTGGCGCGATGACGCTGACTGGGCCGTCGTCATCGACCGTCTCGATACGGGATTGCGCCACTGATGCTGCGCTGCTTACGTCGTTTTTGTATCGCATGTTTATTTATCAGCGCCGCCGCAGCGCAGGAGCGCGCATTGCGAACCTACACAATGCGCAGTGCACTGCCCGAGCAAGTCACGCCTGTTTTGAATGCGCAGTTATCGCCCGGCAGCACGATTACTACGTATAACCAGCAACTGATTTTGAACGTGACCGACAGCGAATATCGCTCGCTATTGCAGCTACTCGAACAACTTGATGTCGCATCGCGCTCGCTGTTGATCAGCGTACGCAAACAGGGCGAGCAGTCTCAGCAACAACAACGCTACGGTGTGGATGGCTCAATCGGCAGCGGCAATGTGCGGCTGAACACGAATAGTCAAATCGAGAGCGGGCGCGAAGTATTGACGCGCGAAGGTTGGCAGCGGCGAGACGACGGTACACGCGTCATCGTCAATCAAACCCATTCGAGTGGCAGCAGCGCGGGTTCACAACAAGTGCGCACGGTGGAAGGCATGCGCGCATTTATCAGCGCCGGCACTACGCTACCGGTGCGCAGCGGGCCTTATGGCGAACGGACACTGACACCAGTGGAAAGCGGATTTTATGCAACCGCGCGCATCATCGGCGATGAAGTCGTTGTCGATATCGATCAGCGCGATGACCGCGTGCAAGGCCGCAATATTTCAACGCAAGGTTTGCAGACGCAGGTTCGCGGCCGCGTCGGTGAATGGATTCCGCTGGGCGGCCTGAATAATTCGCGCAGCGATCGCGAGCGCGGACTCACCAATTATCAAAGCAATAACAGTTCGTCGTTGAGTGATCTGTCTATTCGCGTCGATACAGCCAATTAAAAGTTTTTATTTTAATTAAATTTCTTTTCAATAATCGCGAGCACTTGATGCAAAAAACGCACATCATCGTGCGCCAATCGCGCGGCCCGTTCATTCGCCCAGCGCGCAAGTTTGCTGTCCGACTCGACAACTAATTGCTCGAATAATTTTTCAATTCGCGTTTTCAACGCATGCAATTCGCCGACATCCGCCGGCAACGATTGTTCGAACTGCAAATTCGCCAACTCATACGCGTATAGCATGACCGCCTGCGATAAATTCAATGACGGATATTCGACCGCCAGCGGAATACTGCTGAGCGCATCGCATCGCGCGAGTTCTTCATTGCTCAATCCCGATTCTTCGCAGCCGAATACAATCGCCACCTTGCGCAATATCTGCTGCTTGCTTTCGATGGCGCCACGCACCTCGGCAGGCGTCAGTTGATAACGTCGCTCGTGGCGGGATTTCGCCGACGTACCGATCGAAAAATCGATGTCGTTTAACGCACTCGCCAAATCCGAAAACGTTTGCGCATTTTCCAAAATATCGTTCGAGGCGTGCGCGAGAATGCGCGCTGGTTTTGCGAGATGGTTGTCGCTGCCGACAATGCGCAGTTGTTGAAAACCCATCGTCTTCAATGCGCGTGCTGCAGCGCCGATGTTTTCAGGTACAGCGGGGCGGACCAGAATGAAAATAACTTCCGTCATAAATAATGCCTTTAACACGCAGCTCCGTCGGATAGGGTTCTGAGACACGCCTTAAAGGAACCACGAAGAGAATTACGCTCTGAACGTGAAGCATTGAGCCATGCAACTCAAGATTCAGGTTTCAACTCACGCGCAAACCGATTCGTTGCGCGAATCAGCGCATCGGTAGTCGCCGGCTCCATCGCCGAATGCCCCGCGTCTTTAATAATTTGCAGGTCGCTATCCGGCCACGCCTCATGCAGCGCGAAGGCGTTATCGAAAGGACACACGATGTCGTAACGCCCATGAACGATGACGCCCGGAATACCTTGCAATTTATGCGCGTCGTCGATGATTTGATTGGGGCGGAGAAACGCATCATTGATGAAGTAATGCGCCTCGATCCGCGCCAGCGCTAGCGCCATACGCGGATCGGTGAACTGATCGTATAACTGCTGATCGGGTTTCAGCGTCGAGCACTGCGCCTCCCAACCGCTCCACGCCTTGGCCGCACCCATGCGCGCCAATTCGTTGCTGCCGGTAAGCAACCGGTAATAAGCGCGCATCATGTCGCCGCGCTCGGTTTGCGGAATCGGAGCGAGATATTGCTGCCAGTAATCGGGAAAAATGTGGCTCGCGCCTTCCTGATAAAACCACAACAAATCCTGTCGTCGGCACAGAAAAATACCGCGCAAAATTAACCCGAGCACGCGCTCGGGATAGCGCTCGGCGTACAGCAGGCTCAGCGTCGATCCCCACGAACCGCCAAACAGCAGCCATTTGTCGACACCGAGCTCTTTGCGAATTGCCTCGATATCCTCGATCAACGCATCGGTATTGTTATCGGCAAGCTCCGCATGCGGCGTCGAACGGCCGCAGCCGCGTTGATCGAACAGGATGATGCGGTACTGGAGAGGATCGAAAAAACAACGATGTTTCGGCGAACAACCGGCGCCGGGACCACCGTGCACGAACAGCACGGGAATACCTTCGGGTGTGCCGCACTCTTCTATATAGAGAGAATGCGGAGGCGCGACGCTGAGTTGACGCTGGCTATACGGCTTGATGTCGGGAAACAAACTGGCCATTGCGAATTCCGGTAGGCGCTGCAATCCAGCGCGCAGTATGCGGATTGTGGCCGCGCTTGGCCACGCTCTTATAGTGACAGGATCGCGCTAGGCTCGGCTCTGCGCAGCAGGCGCGACGCGCATCACTTCTTCTATTGTCGTATCGCCGGCAGCCACTTTATGCGCGCCCGATAAACGCAATGTATGCATGCCCTCCTTCATCCCCTGCCGGCGAATTGCTTCGAGGCCGGTGCCTTCGTTAACCAGATCCTGCACCGCTTCGCTCATCAGCAGAATTTCGTAGATACCCTGTCGACCGTAGTAACCGGTGTTACGGCATTCGAGACAGCCTTTCGGGTGATAGCCCTGTTTTGGCGGCACCGCTTTCCACGGCGCAACCAGTTGCTGCCACGCCGCCGCGTCGATCGGCCCCGGCTCTTTGCAGTGTGGGCACAACGTGCGCACCAGCCGTTGCGCCATCACACCGAGCACGCTCGCCTTCAATAGATACGAAGGCACACCGAGTTCGAGCAGCCGCGTGATCGCGCTCGGCGCATCGTTGGTGTGCAGCGTCGATAACACCAAATGGCCGGTGAGCGATGCCTGAATCGCCATCTCGGCCGTTTCGAGATCGCGAATCTCGCCGATCATGATGATGTCCGGGTCCTGCCGCAGCAGCGAGCGCACGCCGCTGGCAAAATCGAGATCGATGTTGTGCTGCACCTGCATCTGATTAAACGAATCCTCGACCATCTCGATCGGGTCTTCGATCGTGCACACGTTCACTTCGCTGGTCGCCAGTTGCTTCAGGCTCGAATACAGCGTCGTCGTTTTGCCCGAACCGGTCGGGCCGGTCACCAGCACGATGCCATGCGGTTTGCCGATCATCGATTGCCAGCGCTCGTAATCGTCGTTTTCGAGGCCGAGCTCCTTGAATGTACGCAACAACACATCCGGGTCGAAAATCCGCATGACCATTTTTTCGCCGAACGCGGTCGGCAGCGTCGACAAGCGCAATTCGATCTCGCTGCCTTCCGGCGACACCGTTTTCAGGCGGCCATCCTGCGGCCGGCGCTTTTCGGCGACGTTCATCCGTCCGAGAATCTTGATCCGTGCGATCACCGCCATGCCGACCTGGAACGGCAGTTCGTAGACGTTGTACAACACGCCGTCGATACGAAAGCGCACATGCGCCACTTCGCGGCGCGGCTCGATATGAATGTCGCTGGCGCGCTGATCGAACGCGTACTGCAACAGCCAGTCGACGATGTTGACGATGTGCGAATCGTTCGCGTCGGGGTCTTTCAGATTGCCGAGTTCGAGCAGCTGCTCGAAGTTGGTCACCGCCGCAGACGACGCTTTGCCATCGCCGCTGCTGGCGCCGCGCACCGATTTCGCCAGCGCGTAGAACTCGACGGTATAGCGATCGAGATCGGTCGGCTTCGCCAGCACGCGACGGATTGGCCGGCGCAACGCATGTTCAAGGTTCATTTCCCATTGCGAAATAAACGGCTCGGTGCTGGCGATCGTGACGCGCTCGGGTGTGACCTCGACCGCCAGAATGCGATGACGTTGGGCAAACTGGAACGACATAACATCGGTCACGGCGGTGACGTTGATCTTCAGCGGATCGATATGGAAATACGGTTGTTTAACGCGGTTGCCGAGCCAGTTCAGCAGCAGCTCGGGCGTCAGGAATTTACCGGGGTTAGCGAGATCCTGCGGCTTCTGCGCGGCGATCCATTCGACTGCATGCAGTTTGGATTCGGCGCCGAGTCGCGGCACCCGTGCGATGCGCTCGGCATCGTCGCTGCTAACGCGCCCGTCGCGCAGCAATTCATCGAGCAGCCAGCGGCTATCGAGCAGGCGTTCGGCGGGCAGGGCATTGAATTGAACCATGAAAGCATTCCGCAGAAATTTATCGGCCAAGATCGTCGGCCGAAAGTTGCCGCCAAGTATGGTCGGAGCAAAGAAGGCTGGCCAGCCGGTGATTTAAATCGGCCTTTGATAAAGGAGGGTCAGGAGGGATTTAATACCTATCTACTTTTGCGTCACGGGAATCTCGATGACAACCTCTCTTCCTTCGTTGTTCGGCATGCTGCAAGCATTGGTCGCCGCGCCCTCGATCAGTTGCAGCACGCCACAACTCGACATGAGCAACATGCAGGTAATCGAGCTGCTGGGTGGCTGGCTCGAAGCGCTCGGCTTCGACGTACAGATCAGCCCGCTCGCCGCGCAGCCGCAGAAAGCGAATCTGATCGCAACGCTCGGCAGCGGCCCCGGCGGCCTGGTGCTCGCCGGCCATACCGACACGGTGCCGTATGACGCCGAAAAATGGCGCAGCGATCCGTTCAAACTGGTCGAACGCGACCAGCGCTGGTACGGGCTCGGCGCGACCGACATGAAGGGATTTTTCCCCGTCGCCATCGAAGCGGCGAAAGCCTTCATCGGCAAACCGTTGCAGCAACCGCTGATCATCCTCGCCACCGCCGACGAAGAAACCTCGATGGACGGTGCACGTCAGCTCGTCGCGCAGGGCACCCCGAAAGCGCGCTTCGCCGTGATCGGCGAACCGACCGACCTGAAGCCGGTGCGGCTGCACAAAGGCATCATGATGGAATCGATCAAAATCGTCGGCCGCAGCGGCCACAGCTCCGACCCAGCGCTCGGCAATAACGCGCTCGAAGCGATGCACGAGGCAATCGGCGCGCTGTTGCAGTTTCGCGGTGAACTACAGTCGCGCTATCGCAACCCTGCATTCGACGTGCAGGTGCCGACGGTGAATCTCGGCTGCATCCACGGCGGCGACAATCCAAACCGTATCTGCGGCGAATGCGAATTGCATTTCGATGTGAGGACCTTGCCCGGCATGCAGCTCGACGAACTGCGCCACTCGATTGCGCAACGGTTGCAACCGATCGCGGAACAGCGCCGTATCAATATCCAGTTGCGCTCGTTATTCGCCGGCATCGAAGCGTTCGAGCAGCCGGCCGATTCGCCGTTGATTCACGCCGTCGAGCAGATGACCGGCCATACCGCCCATGCGGTCGGCTTCGGCACCGAAGCGCCATTTCTGCAACAGCTCGGCATGGATACCGTAGTCTTCGGCCCCGGCTCGATCGACCGCGCGCATCAACCGGACGAATACATCGACACCGCGCAACTGCAACCAGC
>CAMLJR010000014.1 GCA_946480345.1 uncultured Spongiibacteraceae bacterium | reverse complement strand
CGATCTCGCAAAAAAAATCGTCAAGATGATTAAAGATAAGAAATTGAAAGTCACAACGCAGATTCAGGATGAGCAGGTGCGTGTAACTGGCAAGAAACGCGATGATCTACAAGAAGTGATTGCGATGCTGCGCGAAACTCCGCTCGAACAGCCACTGCAGTTCACTAATTTTCGCGATTAAAAGCCGGCATTCGAGGATATGTGCGTCAGCGCAAAATGCGCCCGAATGCGGCTTGGTAGACTGCGATGACAAAAAACGATTCGGGCGATTCGATATGCAAAAGTCTGTAACTGTGCCGTTATCACTCGGCGTTACATCATGGACACGTTATGCGCGTGGCTTGCTCTTGGGGTCGATGGTGCTTTTTGTCGGCTGCCAAACCACCAAAACACCACCCGCGCCAAAAACACTTACCCCTAACGCAACACACGAATTCACCTTGCACGATAACAGCGATGTGATCGGTCGGTTGCAAGTCACGCACGCGCACGCCGAGGACACGCTGTCGGATATCGCGCGGCGCTTTAATATCGGTTACGAAGAAATAGTGCGCGCCAATCCAGGCGTCGATCCGTGGTTGCCGAAAGAAGGCACGCCGATTGTATTGCCGACGCAGTTCGTACTTCCCGATGCGCCACGCAGTGGTCTCGTTATCAATCTTGCGGCATTGCGCCTGTATTATTTTCCCGCGCCGAAAAAAGGCGAGCCGCAAAAAGTTATCACGCATCCGATCGGTATCGGTCTGGTCGGGTGGGCAACGCCCGTCGGCAACACGAAAATCGTTTCCAAACGTGAAAAGCCCTGGTGGTATCCGCCCGCATCGGTGCGCAAGGAACATAAAGAAGAGGGCGATCCGCTGCCTGCGAAAGTACCGCCCGGGCCGGATAATCCACTCGGTGACTATGCGATGACGCTCGATTGGCCGAGCTATCTGATCCACGGCACCAATCAACCTTATGGCATTGGCATTCGCGCCAGCCACGGTTGCATTCGACTGTATCCGGAAGACATCGCGCAATTGTTCGATCGGATTCCGGTCGGCACCAAAGTGACGGTCGTTAATCAGCCGCAGGTTTATGGCCGCCTCGGCGAGACCATTTATATGCAGAGTTATCCAATCCTCGAAGATTATGCGGCAGAGAAAAAGAACGTCGCATCGAAATCAAAAGCAAAACCGGCAGCAAAGAAATCGGCTATTGAAAAAGGGGCTCCGTCTTCGACAGGCCACAGCGATTTCGCGCGCGATCAAAGCATCGATCGTGTGTTGGTCGGCGAGCTCACACAGAATCCCAATGGCATCGCGTTACCGGTATCACTGTCGCAAATGACGCTGCAAAAATTCATTGCCGGCGCGCCGCTGGTGGAAAATCGCTTGCCGACCCAAGCGACCTGGGATGGAGTGGAGTGAGTAGAGGGTCTATCGAGTCCCGTAAGGCATCGCTTAGTATGTCGCTTTCTATCCTCTAGCCCGATTGTGATGCCCAATATCCTGGTGGTGGAAGACGAAGCCGCAATTGCGGATACATTGGTTTATGCCCTGAAAGCCGAGGGTTTTTCGGTGTCGTGGTTACAGCTCGCGACGCCAGCGCTCGAACATATCAAGCACCATCCAGTCGATTTGATCATTCTCGATGTCGGTCTGCCCGATCTCAGTGGTTTCGAACTTTGTAAGAGGTTGCGTCGCGTATCGGACGTGCCGATTGTTTTTCTGACCGCGCGCGGCGAAGAAGTTGATCGTGTTGTCGGATTGGAAATAGGCGCCGATGATTATGTCGTCAAGCCGTTCAGTCCACGCGAATTGACTGCTCGTGTCAAAGCCGTACTAAAACGTCTGACGCCGCGCGCATCGATCGAAACCCCTTCGTCTCAATCGACATTCGTGGTGAATGCTGAGCGGCTACAAATCAGCTACCGCGGGCAACCACTGAATCTGACGCCGCATGAATTTCGCTTGTTGCAATGGCTGATAGAAAACCCTGATCGCGTTTTCAGCCGTGAACAATTGTTGAATGTTCTCGGGGTGCCCGTTAATGCGAATTACGATCGCAGCATCGATAGTCATATAAAAAGTCTCCGTGCAAAGCTGCGAAAAATTGCCTCGCATGCAGAGCCGATACAAACCCATCGCGGTTTCGGTTACAGCTATAGCGTGGCGAATAGCTAAATGCCTTTGGGTCTGCGCATTTTCATTGTTTATTTTTTCTTCGTGGGTATTGCTGGTTATTTCATTCTCAGCACGGCGATGGAAGAAATTCGTCCTGGCGTTCGGCAGTCGACGGAAGAAACCTTGGTCGATACGGCTAATCTGCTGGCTGAATTGCTCCGCGAAGATGTCAGGTCTGGCACTCTGATGCAGGGATCTTTGCCGAGCCTTCTCAAGGCGTATGGTGAGCGCAGGCCAAGAGCGACCATCTGGGGGATTGAAAAGCAAAACGTCAATCACCGCATTTACGTTACCGATGCAAAAGGCATCGTATTGCTCGATTCGACGGGCGCTGCGGTCGGTAAAGATTATTCGCGTTGGAACGATGTCTATTTAACGCTACAAGGAAACTACGGAGCCCGATCTTCCGAGGAAGTCACAGGTGATGAAAAGTCGACGGTTATGTATGTCGCTGCACCCATTGTCGATGAAGGGAAAATTATCGGTGTCGTTACGGTCGCAAAACCCAATAGCAGCATTCAGCCTTATATCGATCGATCGCAACGGCGTCTTAGTGTCGCAGGCGGCGTACTGATCGCTCTTGGTCTGATCATTGGAGGCGCACTTTCGTGGTGGCTGACGTACTCACTGCGAGAGCTCATTCACTATGCCGATTCAGTGAGCCGCGGTGAGCGCATTGAGCTTCCGAGTTATTCGGGCGGCGAACTCGAACAGCTTGCGCGGGCGGTCGAAAGCATGCGCATTCAATTAGAAGGAAAAGCCTACGTAGAACGCTACGTACAGACGTTGACACACGAATTGAAGAGCCCGCTGGCGGCGATTCGTGCCGCAGCAGAGCTTCTTCAAAGCGACATGCCGGAAAAGCAGCGTCGGCATTTCATCGGAAATATCGACACCGAAAGTGCGCGATTACAACAGTTGATAGAGCGTCTTCTCAACCTTGCGATGATCGAGCAGCGGCAAGGGCTCGAAGAAAAGATAGTTATCACGCTGAGCGATATCATCGACGAGCTGATGGCCGCGCAATCAGGGCGCGTCGAAAAGAAAGGGGTGAAGGTCCAATGCAACATCGGTCCATCAATCCAGGTAATTGGCGAGCGATTTCTATTACAACAGGCATTGGCTAATTTGATCGATAACGCGTTGGAGTTTGTCGAAATCGGTGGCGATATCCATATTTCTGGTGAAGCCGCTGGCGCGCGCGTAATCATTCGTATCTTTAACTCGGGGGTATCGATTCCAGACTTTGCACTCGCGCGCGTTACCGAGCGTTTCTATTCGCTACCCAGACCTCATACCGGCCGCAAGAGCACAGGCCTTGGGCTGAGCTTTGTTAGTGAGGTTGCCAATCTGCACTCTGGTCGATTCGAAATTCGCAATGTCGCCTTTGGAGTAGAGGCTTCTCTCATCCTTCCATCCGCTCGACCCACCTAATCTCCACACAATTCACACATTTCACACACACGTCGTACATTCCACGCAGGCACAGTGAGGCAACTTTTTCCTCTGGAGAGAAATGCCATGAATCGAAGTCTGTCGCTTAAATTGGGGATTATCGCGGTGTTGATCATTGCGCTGCTCATTCCAATACAGATGATCAGCGGGTTAATTGAAGATAGGCAGATACACCGGGACACAGTGCTGGAAGATATCGCACGCAGTTCCAGCTATTCGCAAAAACTGATGGGTCCGTTGCTGGTTGTTCCGTATCAAAAGAAAACGCGCGAATGGAAAATCGACACCGTCACCAAAACGAAATACTCGGAAGAAACCGTGGTTAAAGGCCAGCTCTATTTTCTTCCCGATAAATTCAAGCTGGATGGCACGCTGAAAACCGAAGTCCGCAGCCGTGGAATTTACCAGGCGCGTCTTTATCACAGCGACAGTCATATTTCCGGAAGCTTTAATTTGCCAGCGCATTTCGGTATTGAAGAGGCTATCGAGGATTACACGTTTGAACAGCCGTCTCTCGTTCTCGGAGTGAGTGATATCCGCGGTATAGAAAGCGCGCCCCAATTGAAAATAGATAACACGAATTACCGATTCGAGCCGGGAACGCAAATCAAGCAGCTCGGCGATGGTATACGGGCGAAGCTGTCCATTGGCGTCAGTGATCAGCGGATGCAGCTCCCCTTTGAATTTCAGTTAAAGCTGCAAGGCACGCAGAGCCTCAACTTTGTGCCGGTCGGCGCTGACAGTACCGTGTCGTTGAAATCTGATTGGCCGCATCCGAGTTTCATTGGTGAATATCTTCCGTCGCAGCGCGAAATTGGCGAGCATGGTTTTACCGCCCAATGGCAGGCATCTTTTTTCTCCACGAATATGAATGAACTCTTGCAGCGTTGCTTGGCCAATGCTGAATGCGAGCCGTTAAAGGGGCGCGATTTCGGTGTCAGCTTGATTGATCCGGTCGATCAATACCTGAAGAGTGAAAGAGCCATTAAATATGCGTTGTTGTTCATTGGGCTGACTTTTGCTGCATTTTTTCTTTTCGAGGTGCTAAAGCGACTCGCTGTTCATCCGATCCAGTACAGCTTTGTCGGCGTAGCGATGGCAATGTTTTATTTGCTGTTAATTTCGCTGTCGGAACATGTTGGATTCAACATGGCGTACGCTGTTTCGGCAACGGCTTGTGTGGTGCTGGTGGGCACCTATGTCAGTGGCATTCTGCATAGCGTTAAAAGAGGGCTCGGATTTTCCGTCGGTCTTACAGCGCTGTATGGGCTGCTCTATTCATTGCTCAATGCGGAAGATTATTCGCTGCTCATGGGATCTCTGCTGCTATTCATGCTGTTGGGCGTGGTAATGATGGCCACCCGTCGAATCGACTGGTTCGGTCTCGGCAAAGAAATCGGCACCGACGTCCGGCAACCTTGATGTCCAGTTTTTTGTGACGAAGATCACCCGCCGCCTGACTACACTGATCGGCAATCTACTAAAAAGCAGGAGGGCGGGTGCATGGCTATTCCCGCGGTTGTCGACACGCTGCTGCGACAGCACAACATTCAATACGATGTCACTAATTCGGCCGATTTGCCGGAAAGCGCGGTACAAGCCGCGTTGTTGCACGATAGCGAGCGTCGTCTGCACGTACTGTATCCGGCGGGGCATCTGCTCGATTTGACCGCGCTGCGTCAACAAACCGGTTGGGAGCTGCGCGCGTTATCCGCTAAAGAAATTCACGCAATGTGCCAGCGCCGCAACTTGCAGCATCTGCCGGCGGTGCCGCATGCGATGGGGTTGCCTACGCTGGTCGATAAAAAACTGCTAACAGCCAACGGCATGGTGTTGCGTTCGGGCGGCGACGATAACGTCCTTCATCTACGTAACGATCAATTTCAGCAAAGCCTCGCGCAGGCAGTACTCGGCGACTTCGCGATCGATTTAGGCACGCTGAAAAGCAACGCCTTCGACCAAATCGATGACGTCGAGCAGATCAACCAAGCTGTCGCCAATTTCACCCAGTTGCGTATCAAACAACGCCTTGAAGAAACGCTCGAGCTGCCACCGCTGCCCGAAACCGCACAACGCATTTTGAAATTGCGTGTCGATCCTCATGCGGATGTACGCCATCTTTGCAATCTGGTGGAGATGGATCCGGCACTCGCCGCGCAGGTGGTCAGTTGGGCGACGTCACCGTATTACGGTTACACCGGAAAAATTAAATCGGTGCACGATGCGGTCGCGCGTGTCCTCGGCTTCGAAGTCGTGCTCAATCTTGCGCTGGGCCTCGCGCTTGGCAAGAGCCTAAAAGCGCCGAAAGATAATCCACGCGGTTTTACGCAGTATTGGCAGCAGGCCGTGTATTGCGCGACGGCAGTTGAATCGCTGGTCGGTTGTATTCCGTCGGCGCATCGGCCTGAAATCGGCATCGCGTACTTAACCGGTTTACTGCATAACTTCGGTCATCTATTAATGGCCGAGATTTTCACACCGTATTTCTCGCAATATTGCCGTTATCAGGAAGCGAACCCATTCGTCAGCTACACCTTGATCGAGCGTTTCTTGCTCGGTATTACGCGCGATCAAATGGCGGGATGGTTGTTGCGGTTATGGTCAATGCCGGAGGAGGTTTGCACCGGTTTGCGCTATCAGAACGAAGCCGATTACACCGGAGCTGATCATCAATATGCGAACCTCGTGTATATCGCTTCGCGCTTATTGCGGCGTCACGGCGTCGGCAATGCACCGCTCGAATCGATTTCAGCAGAAATGTTCGAGCGTCTGCACCTCGATCCGGTGCGAGCGGATCAGGCAATTCAACACGTGATGGATGCGAGCGAGGAAATTATCGCGCAGCTGTGATGCAGCTGCGCGATAGTTAAGCGGCAAATGCGATTAGTGGATGCGCGCTTGTTGCATAGTACGATCTTCCGCCTGCTGTCGCGCTCGTTGACGATGCATGCCGGCTAGGGTTTTCTCCAATCGCCGCAGTTGCAAGCGCGGCATATCGATCCACTCGACGCCGATAATTTCCAATCCTTCATGCGTCAACGCCACGTTTCTAACAATCGCGCGACTGTCGAACCAAGCATTGGTAAACTCGAATTTCAAATGCTCGATGCAATCGCCAATGGCAATGCCTGCATGATGCACAAGCAGCGCGCGTGCGCCGGTCAGCGAAATATCCAGCAAATCGCCTTTGCAAAATAATGTATTCGCAAACATGAATTCGCAGCTTCGCGCCGAACTGGCCGCAAGCTTGAAACGATACGCACCGCGCCGTTGGCTGTACGTGCAATTGGGCGGCATGGTGACGCGATAGCGAATCGATTGCGCGCTCGGTTCTTTCGCGATAACGATACTGTGCAAGCACGCGTGTTTGTTGTCGGCGAGCCGCAATGTCATCTCGATCGGCTGACCGACGATATCGCCGATGTCGTTCGGAAACGGTTCCTCAATCAAGATGGTGCGCGTCTGCGCATCAACGGCCAGTATCGTGCTTTGGAAAATGCGTCCCGTATGTGCGGGTTTGATATCGATAATCGAATAGTGATCCTGTGCCTCGATCAGATCGATTTCGGCAGTGATGTTCGAGTTGCCCAGTGCATTTCTTGAGTGATCCGGGGCGTTTCTGGAATGATCCCGTGCATGACTCGAATGATCTAGCGGGATGGATCGCGCCGTAGCGGCAATGCGATGCAGCATATATTCACCTCTGGGGCGGCAGCTTGCCGTCTACCGGCAATACATTGCCGGTTTGGCCGCTGATTCCGCGGTTTTCTTGGACACCACCTCGTTGAGCAACCGGCATACCAACGCATGCTGGACGTTGTCATATTGCGGCGTTAAGTTAGGTGACTCATGTCTGCACCCGCGTAACTTTTGTCTTACATGTCCAGGGAGAGAATTCAAATGACCAGCGATCAACGTCCAGCAGCTCTTGTGCTCGGTGTCTTCATCGCCATTGGCTTGATGGGTATGGGTTGGTTTCTCGGATCGAGTGCCATTCGATTTAAGGAGTACGAGCGCGCGGTGTCGGTGAAAGGATTATCCGAGCGTGAAGTGGCGGCGGATATTGCAGTTTGGCCCATTCGCTTTTCCGCAGCGAACGACGATTTAACCGCGCTGTATGCATCGATGGAATCGAGTACGAAAAAGGTTCTCGAATTTCTGCAAGCGGCGGGTTTTGCCGATACCGAAATCACCGTGGCAGCACCCGCGATCACCGACAAATTGGTACAGCAGTACGGCAACCAAAACGTGGGTTTGCGTTACGCGGCGCAGCAGACCATCACCATTTATTCCGCAAAAATTGATAGCGTGCGCGCATCGCAAACAAAATTGGCCGAGCTCGGCAAAATGGGCATCGCGTTTGGCGGCGAAGATTACAGCCAGCAGACGCAATATTTATTTACCAAGTTGAACGATATCAAACCCGAGATGATTCAGGACGCAACACAGAAAGCGCGCGCGGTCGCCGAGCAGTTTGCGACTGATTCGAAAAGCAAGTTAGGGAAATTGAAAAGTGCGAATCAGGGGCAATTCACTATCGAAGACCGCGATAGCAACACGCCTTACCTGAAAAAAATACGCGTAGTGTCAACGGTTGAATATTATCTTTCGGATTAGATTCAGCGGGCTTTCGGTTTAGGTTTTGCTGAACTGCCGGATCACGAACTCGGCGCGTACCGATAATTCTTCCAATTGTTCCAGTTGCGCGCGCCGCTCGGACGATGCGCGCCAATAATGCGGCGTCATCCGTGCCAGTTGCCGAATGGCCGGTTGTCGCAGCGTCAGTGGGAACTCCAGCGTTTCCATCTGTGTTTGTGCGAAGCCATTTTGGGCGGCGGTATCAGGCGATTCATCGTCGTGCGTGCTGACGTTTTCGTACAACACTTCGCGCAATTCGCGCAGATGTTGCTGACCAGGGCCGACGAAAATCAACACGCCGTTATCACGCAGTACACGTTGAATTTCGCGCCAGTGTGGCCGGCAAAAAATATTCAGCACCGCATCGAAGCATTGATCGTGGAATGGCAGCGCGCGGCTGTTGCCGACGCACCAGACGACGTTGTCGCTACGGCGTGCGGCGATAGCGAGCGCGGGTTTCGCAATATCGAGACCGAATACCTGACGATTATCGGCTTCGGCAAATTTCGCGGTGTAATAACCTTCGCCGCAGCCGAGATCGAGGATGTTCTGGGTGTGATCAGAAGATATTTGCAAGTGCATCAGTGCTTCGGCAATTCGATCGCGCAGCGGTGCATAAAAACCCGCGTCGAGAAATGCGCGTCGATCCACAATCATTTCCGAGCTGTCGCCGGGGGATTTGCTGGGGCGATGCGAACTCAACAGCAAGTTCACGTAACCCTGCCGTGCGATATCGAAGCTGTGATTATTTTCGCAGCGATAAGTTTTCTCATCGCGCGATAAATCTGCGCTGCATACCGGGCAGCGCAGGATCGAAGAATGACTCATGCCGGATTAATGAGCGTCGGCGACGCAATCGACAAAATACGCGCTGCGGCCGTCGGTTATTTCCTCGGTGAGGCCGTGAATGTCGGTTTTTAAACCAGGGAAGCGTTCGTTGAAATCACGAGCGAATTGCAAATACTGAACAATCGTGCGATTGAAGCGCTCGCCTGGAATCAGCAGCGGAATTCCCGGTGGATACGGTGTCAACAGTGTCGCGGTGATGCGGCCTTCGAGCTCGTCGAGCGGTACGCGCTCGATTTCGCGATGCGCCATGCGCGCCCACGCATCAGTGGGTTTCATCGCGGGTATCATGTTCGACAGATACATTTCCGTCGTCAGCCGCGCGATGTCGTTCTGTTTATAAACATCGTGAATCTGCTGACACAAATCGCGCAGGCCGATGCGCTCGTAACGCGGATGCGCGGCCACGAAATCCGGCAGCACGCGCCACAACATTTGATTGCGATCGTAATCGTCTTTGAACTGCTGTAGCGCGGTAACGAGCGTATTCCAGCGGCCCTTGGTGATGCCAATCGTGAACATGATGAAGAAGCTGTAGAGGCCGCACTTTTCGACGATAACGCCGTGCTCGGCGAGATATTTGGTGACGATGGCGGCGGGAATACCGGAGTCGTCAAAATCGCCGTCGATATCGAGCCCCGGTGTGACGATGGTCGCTTTGATCGGATCGAGCAGGTTAAAGCCATCGGCGAGATCGCCGAAGCCGTGCCATTTGTCGCCGGGTTTGAGCATCCACGCTTCGCGCTCTTCGATGCCTTCCTCGGACAAATCTTTCGGCCCCCACACTTTGAACCACCAGTCGTTGCCCCATTCGGCATCGACCTTGCGCATGGCGCGGCGAAAATCGAGCGCTTCGGCGATCGATTCTTCAACCAGCGCGGTGCCGCCCGGCGGTTCCATCATTGCCGCCGCGACGTCGCAGGAAGCGATGATCGAATATTGCGGCGATGTCGATGTGTGCATCAAATACGCTTCGTTGAAGCTGTGTTTATCGAGTTTGCGGGTTTGCGAATCCTGCGCGAGGATTTGCGAAGCCTGCGATAAACCCGCCAGCAGTTTGTGCGTCGATTGCGTCGAGAACACCAGCGATTCCCGGCAGCGCGGTCGATCGGCGCCGATGGCGTGGAAGTCGCCGTAAAAATCGTGGAAGGCCGCGTGCGGCAGCCATGCTTCGTCGAAGTGCAGCGTGTCGATTTTGCCGTCGAGCATTTCCTTGATTTCTTCGACGTTGTACATCACGCCGTCATACGTGCTCTGCGTGATCGTCAACACGCGCGGTTTGCGTTTCGAATCTTTCGCGAAGGGATGCGCGGCGATTTTTTTCTGAATGTTTTCCCATTCGAATTCGGATTTTGGAATCGGTCCGATAATGCCGTAGTGATTGCGCGTCGGCATCAGGAACACTGGAATCGCGCCCGTTAAAATAATCGAATGCAAAATCGATTTGTGGCAGTTGCGATCGACGACAACGATGTCGCCCGCCGCCACGGTGCTGTTCCAGACAATTTTGTTCGAGGTCGAGGTGCCGTTGGTGACGAAGAACAAATGATCGGCGTTGAATATGCGCGCGGCATTGGCTTCGCTGTGCGCCACCGGGCCGGTGTGGTCGAGTAATTGCCCGAGTTCGTCGACGGCGTTGCACACATCGGCGCGCAACATATTTTCGCCGAAGAATTGGTGGAACATTTGCCCCACCGGGCTTTTCAAAAATGCGACGCCGCCGGAGTGTCCGGGGCAGTGCCACGAATACGAGCCGTCTTGCGCGTAATGCAGCAGCGCGCGGAAGAACGGCGGCGCTAACGTATCGAGATACGTGCGGGCTTCGCGCACGATATAACGCGCGACGAATTCCGGCGTGTCCTCGAACATATGAATGAAGCCGTGCAGCTCTTTCAGAACTTCATTTGGGATATGGCGCGAGGTGCGTGTTTCGCCGTAAATGAACAGCGGAATATCCGGATTGCGGCGACGAATTTCATTGACGAAATCGCGCAGTTGCTGAACTGCGAATTCGGCGGCTTCTTCGGATTGAAATTCCTCGTCGTCGATCGACAAAATGAAACCCGACGCACGGCTCTGCTGTTGCGCAAAACTCGACAAATCGCCGTAACTGGTGACGCCGAGCACTTCGATACTTTCTGCTTCGATTGCCGTCGCGAGCGCACGGATACCGAGGCCGCTGGCGTTCTCCGAGCGGAAGTCTTCATCGATGATGACGATGGGGAAGCGGAATTTCATTGGCCTGGCCTCGGCTGGTTCAAACAGGGCGCGATTCTCGCATGAATCACGTAAATTCGGTCATCATTCGCGGCACAATTTCTGTACGCGAGCCTATAGCGGGGATTGGGTAGTTTTGTCCCTGATGAGATAAAAACATGTCTGCCACCGCCGATCTGACGACGCCTGCCGATATCGATCATTTAGTCGCCGCGTTCTATCGCAAGGTGTTGCGCGATCCCATCATCGGGTTTTTCTTTACCGATCTGGCGCAGATCGATGAGGCGCATTTACCCGCGCATCTACAGAAAATCAGCGCATTCTGGCAGCAGCAATTGCTAGGCGTGCCTGGTTATCGCGGGCAGACCTTTGCGGCGCATGCAGCACTGCACCGGCGCGTTGCAATGACATCGGACCATTTTCATCGCTGGTTGTTTCTATTCGAGCAGACGCTGGATGAATTGTTCGATGGACCGCGCGCGCAAGGCGCCAGACAGCGTGCGCGCGCGATAGCCAAATCGATGCAGCAGGCATTGGCGGAGCGGCATCCGACCGAGCTGAGTTTGCAGCCATCGGTCGGGGTTCAACTACAGGAGCCGCCCCGCTGAGTTGCCCTGTTAGAGCGGATTGTTTTCTAGCGCGGCGATGCGTTCTTCGAGGCTCGGATGCGATGCGAACAAGCGGGCTAATCCACCTTTGCGCGTGCCCGAAATGCCAAACGCCGTCAGTTTGCCCGGCAAATGTGTTTCCTCGTAAACAGCTTGTAGGCGACGCAGTGCCGCGATCATATTCTGACGACCGGACAAGCGTGCGCCGCCGGCATCGGCACGGAATTCGCGGTGGCGCGAAAATGCCATCACGATCATCGATGCCATGATGCCGAGCACGATTTCGAGTGCGATGTGAATTGCGAAATACGCCATGCCCGGGCCGTCCTCGTTCTTCAGCACAACGCGGTCGATAAAGCTGCCGACAGCGCGCGCGATGAAAATCACGAACGTGTTCAGTACGCCCTGAATCAGCGTCAGTGTCACCATATCGCCATTGGCGACGTGCGCGACTTCGTGACCGATTACGGCGTCCGCTTCTTCGCGGGTCATGTTTTGCAGCAGGCCGCTCGATACGGCGACCAGCGCGTTGTTGCGGCTCATGCCGGTGGCGAACGCATTGACTTCATGCGCGGGGAAAATCGCCACTTCCGGCATGCCGATGCCGGCGGCCTGTGCATGGCGTTGCACCGTTTCGACCAGCCAGCGTTCTTGCGCATTGCTTGGCGCGGTAACGACCTGAGCACCGGTAGCGCGTTTTGCCGACCACTTCGAAATCGCCAGCGAAATAAAAGCACCGCCGAAGCCGAATACCAGCGCGAAGCCGAAGAGCGCGCTGTAGTCGATGCCGTTTTGCGTCAGGTAGCGGTTGACCCCGAGCACACTCGCCGTGATCGACAGCATCACCATGATCGCGATGTTGGTGGCTAGGAACAAAAATACGCGTTTCATTGATTACATCTCCAGTTGGCAAAGCAAAAATTAACGTCTTTCATTTAATCGAAATCGAACAGCTCAGACAGCATTGAGCGTTTGCGTTTCGGGTGATGCCGATCGTAATGACCGGAGTGCTCATCGCGATAACGCTGCTGTGGATGCGAGTCACTTCGGTAATCATCACGATTGGACCGCTCTGGCTCGACATTACTCCGTTCGATGATCTTGTCCAGTTCGCCGCGATCGAGCCAGACACCGCGACATTGCGGGCAGTAGTCGATTTCGACGCCCTGCCGATCCGTCATCGTCAACGCTGTTTTACATGTGGGACATAACATGGGTGCATCCTCCTGTTTCTCAATGGATATTTCTCGACAATTTGTTTTCCATACGTAATCGGTTGAGCGAGTCACGCCCGACTCTTCGAGCGCGTCACTGCCATGCTCGCAATCACCGAAATCGCCAGAATGAAAGCCACTGCGCCAAGCGACCAGAGAATTGGAATCTTGTAAATGTCGATCAGCAGCATCTTGGTGCCGATCAGCAGCAGAATGATCGCGAGACCGTATTTGAGCAACGGGAAGCGATCGGCGAAATTCGCGAGCAGGAAGTACATCGCGCGCAGCCCCATGATTGCAAAGATGTTTGAAGTCAGCACGATGAACGGATCGTTCGTCACCGCGAAAATCGCCGGAATGCTGTCGACCGCAAAAATCACATCGGTGAATTCGACCAGTACCAGCACCAGCAGCAGCGGAGTCGCATAACGCACGCCATTGCGCATGACGAAGAAATGCTCGTGCTCGAGCCGTTCGGTGATCGGATAGTGATTGCGAATCCAGCGCACGAACGGATTCGTTTCGAGATCGGGCTTATGCTCGGACATCCACAGCATCTTGATGCCGGTGAAAATCAGGAATGCGCCAAATACATATAGAATCCAGTGAAAATGCGTGATCAGCCAGCTGCCGAGAAAGATCATGCCGGCGCGCATGACGATGGCGCCGACGACGCCGAATATCAGCACGCGCCTCTGCAATTCGGGCGGCACGGCGAAATACGAAAAGATCATCAGCCAGACGAAAATATTATCGACCGCGAGCGATTTCTCGATCAGATAGCCGGTGAGAAATTCGAGCGCACGTTCGTCGGCGATTTCGCGGCCGAATTTTCCGTCGAGATACCACCACAGCGCGGCATTGAATATCAGCGCGACCGTGATCCATACGCCGGACCATACAGCCGCTTCTTTGATGGATACACGGTGCTCGCGGCCGCCGTGCAACACGAATAGATCAACCACGAGCAAGGCGATGACGATGGCGAAGAAGCCCAGCCATAGCCAGAGATCGCCAACCGAACCGAAATGTGCGTAGGACTCCATGAACATCTCCGACAACGAGCAAAAAAAACGGCCTGGTCCGAAGGACGCAGGCCGTTTTTAGATTTCGCTTTGTGGAGGTCGCGAAAAAGCCTTGCCCTTCGGCAAGGTCTTGCTCGCAATTGTCCGTAAGGTGCGGAGCACTCCGACACATTTGGACTTGCCTGGTACACCGGGCGAACTGTGCTTGCGCAAACTCAACCGTACTGACGATGTACCAACGTAGAGCTACTCCCCTTGATGGACGCAACGTTATCGAAACTCGCTCGCAGCGTCAACGCATCAAACCCTCGCTCGCTTGATCGGTCGACGCTTTTGTTGGTGCGGGTCCGTGGAAATCCTATAAGCGTGCTGTAAAAGTTTCATCGAAATGCGCCGGATCGCCTGCACATTGCGGGTAAATGCAGCGCGAAGCTGCAGGCATAGGAGTTGCACTTATAAGGGCGAATCTCACTGGACAGGAGGCTGTCATGCACAAGCTCATCGTTCCTGCACTACTCATATCTATTTCGTCGCTGACGTTGGCGCAAGTTAACACCGGTCAGCGTCAGGAGGAGCCCATTCGGCAGGCTGCTCAGCAGGGCATCGCGAAAATGATGCTAACCAACGAGACGTTCGTTAAAAAAGCTGCGTTGAGCAATCTGGCGGAAATTGAATTATCGAATCTCGTGCTGCGCAAAAACGGCAACCCGACAATCCAAAGCTTCGCGCAACGGATGCTTAAAGATCACACTGCGGCAACCAAAGAGCTTCAATCCATCGCTAAAAGCAAAAGCTTCGAAGTGCCCGTCGAACTCGATGACGCACACCGGCGAGCGTATGAAAAATTAAGTAATGCATCGGGAAGCGAGTTCGATAAGGAATACACCAGGCAGATGCAGGAAGACCACAACGACGCAGTGAATCTTTTCAGCGCGGCTGCGGAAGACAAAAACCTCGATCCAATGCTGCAGCAATTTGCAGCAAAAACGTTACCTATCCTGAAAGAGCATCAAAAAGCCGCCCACGATTTACTTGGCAGTAAACATTCGGGGCAATAAACGTTTCGGACACTGAGCGGTAATTACTGCGTTGTAATTCGAAATTTATCGATTGCCGCGTTACTCTTTGATTGCGCTGCTTTAGTGGCGGCGGAATCAAGAGTGGCAGCGTAAAGCTCCCGGCACGAGGCAGTCATGACCGATCATCCCGGCGGCGCATTGAAAATCTTTTTTTTCAGCGCCCGCAGTTACGATAAATCCCATTTCGTCTCGGCAAACGCGCAACGCCATTACGCGCTCGAATTTTTCGATGGCCGGCTGACGCCCGTCACGGCACCGTTAGCGCATGGCTACGATGTCGTCTGCACCTTCGTCAACGATGTGATCGACGCAGATATTGCCTCGACGCTAGTTGCCGGAGGTACGCGACTCATCGCATTACGTTGCGCCGGCTTCAATCAGGTTGACCTCGCCGCGACTTCGGCAGCGGGTTTGACGGTGGTACGCGTTCCCGCTTATTCGCCTTTTGCGGTAGCGGAACATGCGATCGGATTGATCCTGACGCTCAATCGAAAATTCCATCGCGCATATGCACGCGTCCGCGACGATAATTTTTTGCTGGATGGTCTCGAAGGTTTCGACATTCACGGTAAAACGGTCGGCGTCGTCGGCACTGGGCGAATCGGCAAGGCGTTCGCGAAAATCATGCTGGGTTTCGGTTGTAGAGTACGTGCGTACGATCCGCTGTTTCAGGATCCGGAATTGATGGCGGCGGGGGTGGAATACACGGAACTGGAATCCCTGCTGACCAGTGCCGACATCGTGTCGCTGCATTGTCCGCTGACGCCGGGAACGCATTATTTGATCAATGCCCGTACGCTCGGCCTGATGAAACGCGGTGCGATGTTGATCAACACCAGTCGCGGCGGATTGCTCGACACCGCCGCGGTGATCGGCGCATTGAAATCACGTCAACTGGGTGCGCTTGGCCTCGATGTCTATGAGCAGGAGGGCGATCTGTTCTTCGCCGATTTGTCGGATCGTATTGTCGACGACGATATTTTTCAGCGCCTGCTCACCTTTCCTAATGTGGTTGTCACCGGTCATCAGGCGTTCTTCACGCAGGAAGCCCTGTCAGCTATCGCCGAAACAACACTGTCGAATATTGATTCGGTAGTCAGCGGACAAGCGTGCGCAAATACGGTGACGTTGAATCTGGTGCGCGCAAAATAGCGATGCCGATAAAACGAATATTCGCTGCGGCGTTCATCTCGACATGCACGCCATACACACAGGCTCAGATTGCCGAAACGCCGAGTCGCTTCAGCGAATACGTGATTACCGCGACGCGCAGCGAAACGGCTGTCATGGATCTGCCAATGGCGGTCGATCGCATTGATGCCGACGCCATCCAAAACGGCCAGCAAAAAATCAACTTATCGGAATCGCTGATTCGTGTGCCGGGAATCGTTGCGCATAACCGACAGAACTACGCACAGGATCTGCAAATTTCGATTCGGGGCTTCGGTGCGCGTTCCACGTTCGGTGTGCGAGGCGTGCGTATTTATGTCGATGACATTCCCGCGACAATGCCCGATGGTCAGGGGCAGTTATCACATATCGATCTTGGCTCGGCGGATCATATCGAAGTGTTGCGCGGCCCGTTCTCCGCGTTATACGGCAACTCTTCGGGTGGCGTCATTGCGGTTTTCAGCGAAACTCCGCGCGCAGGCTCTTACATCGGAATTGATGGCGGCGTTGGCGAGGACGGCACGCAACGCGAAGCAATAAAATTGTCGGGAGCGCAGCCCGGCTACGATTATTTGTTCGACCTGGCCAATTTTCGCAGCGACGGTTATCGCGAGCACAGCGCAGTGCGACGCACGAATCTGAATAGCAAACTGAATGTTGCGCTCGACGATCAATCGTCGCTAAAAATTATCGTAAACGCGCTCGATATGCCGCAGGCGCAAGATCCGCTCGGCCTGACGCGAGCGCAATTCGAATCCGATGCCGAGCAGGCTGGCACCAATGCGGAGCTGTTCGATACCCGCAAATCCGTGCGTCAGCAGCAGCTCGGTTTGAGTTACCGGCGCGCAATCAGCGCCGATGACGATTTCAGCGTGATGCTGTATCGCGGCCGCCGCAGCACCGTGCAATATCAATCGATTCCCACCGCTGCACAAATTGCTCCTACCAGCGCCGGCGGCGTTATCGATTTAGCGCGGGACTATTGGGGCAGCGATCTTCATTGGACGCATCGCGGCGATGCATTGTTTGGCGCGCCGTGGCAGCTCACCGGCGGCATCAGTTTCGACACTCTCGATGAAGACCGACGCGGCTATCGCAATTTTGTCGGCTCCACACTGGGCATCAAGGGCGATTTGCGGCGCGATGAGTCGAATCGCGTTTATAACATTGATAACTACGTGCAGTGGCAATGGCAACCGCTAGCGAGGTTGTCCATCAACGCGGGTATTCGTAATAGCACGGTGCGGATTAAATCGAACGATCACTACATCGGCGCGGGTAACGGCGACGATAGTGGTACGGTGATGTATCGCGCCACGACGCCAGTGTTAGGCGTCATTTGGCATGTGAGCGATGCGACGAATTTGTATGCATCGTACGGAACCGGCTTCGAAACCCCAACGGTCAATGAGCTGGCTTATCGCAGTACCAGCGGTAACAGCACCGGCCTGAATCTGGCGTTGGATCCGAGCCGAAGCGAGCATTATGAGCTGGGCGCAAAAATGCGACTCGACTCGATCGGCAATATGAATTTCGCGCTGTTCCATATCACGACGCATGATGAGCTGACCGTTGCTGCCAACAGCGCCGGTCGCTCGGTGTATCAGAACGCCGGCAAGACGCAACGCGATGGCGCCGAGCTGAGTTTTGAAAATCGCTGGAGCAACGGCATCGGTGCTGCGTTTGCGTATACATGGCTGCGTGCCCAATATGCCGACGATTTCAACTCCTGTGCCGGATCGCCCTGCACGACGCCGCAAATTATCGATGCAGGTAAATACATTCCGGGCGTGCCGTCGAACGTCGTGTTCGGCGAATTATCATGGCGGCATGCGCGCAGCGGTTTCGATACGGCGCTCGAACTGCGCCGCGAATCGAAACTCTACGTCAACGATGCGAATAGCGACGCAACCGCAAGTTACACGGTGACAAACTGGCGCGCGGGTTTTGTACAGACGCTTGGGCAGTGGAAATTTAATCAATTCGTACGCATCGATAATTTAACCGACCGCGATTACATTGGCTCGGTCATCGTCAACGAAAGCAACGCGCGATTTTTCGAACCGGCGCCGGGCCGCTCGCTGTTCATCGGTGTTGGTGTCAACGGCCGTCTATAAGCGGCAATTTGGCCGTCGCGCTATTTAAAATTTTGTCTCGGCCGCAGTGAACTGCAGCGATTAATGCGAAGGAAAAATAATGAACAATAGTCATCGTATTCCCCGCCATTCTTTTTTCCGCAAAGGTTATTCGGCAGCGATGTTCATTGCGTTGGCGACGGTGGGTTCGGACGCCTCTGCGCATCTGGTGAAATTAACGGTGGAGTCGACGGTTAATAAAGAGGCGAAAAAACCCGGCGGTCTCGCATACGAAATTCTGCGAGGACAGTTTTATGGCGAACTTGATCCGTCGGATCCGCACAACAAGATCATCACCGATTTGCAATTCGCGCCGCGCAACGAGCGCGGTCGTGTCGAATATTCGGCGACCTTTGAATTGGCGCAGCCGATCGATACGAGTAAGGCAAGTGGCGTGCTTTATTACGATGTGCCCAATCGCGGCAATGGTTTCGCTGCTGTCGATGAAGATGGGCACATCCGTGTAGTCAGCGGCTGGCAGGGTGATATCAGGCCGAGTAAATCGCTGCAAACGGCGAGCGTTCCGACCGCAATTGGCGCGAACGGCAAATCCATTATCGGCCCCGTGCTCGTCCATTTCGCGAGTACCGAGCCCGATAAAAAAAGCGTTTCGATCAGGAGCGGCCTCGGTCAAGGCGTGGCGCGGCCGTCGCCGGTTTCGCTCGATACCAAACTTGCCCATTTGTATTGGCAAACCGCCGATGATCAACCTTTGCAAAAAATTGCAGCGGGCGATTGGTCGTTCGCGGATTGCGAAAAAACGCCATTTCCCGGCACGCCCGACGCCACCAAATTATGTTTGCGCAACGGATTCAATCCCGAGCTGGCGTACACGCTGGTGTACCAGGGAAAGGACCCGCAAGTGCTCGGTATCGGTTTCGCGGCGACACGCGATTTGATTGCGTTTCTGCGTAACGATGAAAAGGATGAAAGCGAAACGCCAAACCCCGTAGCTGGAAAAGTGCAATGGGTCGTTGCGAGCGGCACATCGCAATCGGGCAATTTTCTGCGCAGTTTCGTACACCTGGGGTTTAATCAGGACGAAGCGAACCGGATCGTATTCGACGGAATTAATTCCAATATTGCAGCCCGTCAGGTGCCGTTGAATTTGCGTTTCGGCGTGCCCGGCGGTGCGGCAAATCTGTTTGATCCGGGCAGCGACGGCGCAGTGTGGTGGACGTCCTACGAAGACAAAACGCGCGGTCGTGGTTACACCAGTTTGCTCGCGCGCTGCAGCACGAGTAATACCTGTCCGAAAATCATCGAAACATTTGGCTCGGCTGAATTCTGGGGTTTGCGGATGTCGCCGAATCTGATCGGTACCGATGCCAAACGCGATCTGCCGCTGCCCGAAAACGTACGCCGCTATTATTTTCCGAGCGTGACGCATGGCGGCTCCCATCGCTCGGGTTTTTATCCAGCCGGCGAACCGACGGGCGGATCGGTATGCGGCTTACCGGGCAATCCGAACCCATCAAATCAGGCATTACGTGTTGCGCAGAAAGCATTGGTCGCATGGGTAAAAGAAAATAAATTGCCGCCCGCGAGCCGCTATCCAACGTTGGCGAATGGCGATCTGGTGGAGCCGACTGCGGCGGCAATGGGCTGGCCCTCGATTCCCGGTGCGCCGACACCCGACGGCAAAATCAATCCGCTGCTCGAATACGATTTTGGTGCAACTTTCGATGCCGAGAATGTCAGCGGGATCGCAACAATTCAGCCGCCGAAAATCAAACGGGTGCTGCCTTCGCGAGTGCCGCGAGTGAACGTGGACGGCAACGAAACATCGGGAGTTCCTTCGGTGCAGCTACTCGTTCCGCTCGGCACGTATACCGGCTGGAATGTGGTGACACAAGGCTATGGAAAAAATGCGGGCTGCGGATTTTTTGGCGGATTTATTCCTTTCGCGAAAACGGCAGCGGAGCGCGAAGCGAGCGGTGACCCTCGGCTTTCTCTCGAAGAGCGGTATCAAAATCACGACGGTTTCGTCGCGCGCGTTAAGGCGGCGGTGGCTCAACAAGTCAGCGATGGATGGCTGTTACCCGACGATGCCGAAAAGCTGATTGAACAAGCGCAGCAAAGTAGCGTTCTCAAATAAGCGCGAGTTCCAGCGTTTTTATTTCGCGGCGGATGACTCTCGTTTAATGAGCGAGAATTTCATTATCTGTCGAATGGGTTCCGATGTTTTACCGCTGGCGCGCAGACCGATTTCTTTAATTAAAAGCGCCGCCGCTTTCTTTGCCATCACTGCGATAGGTTGTTTTACCGTTGTCAGCGGTGGCCAGATCGTTGTTGCGAGCAGCGTATCGTCGAAACCGGCCACCGCGAGATCGCTCGGCACATCGAGATGCAAACGATGCGCGGTCGCGATTGTCGCTGCCGCCATATCGTCGTTGCTGGCGAAGATCGCCGAGGGCCGATCCGCTGTCGCCAATAATTCCTGCGCAGCAAGCAAGCCGGATTTATAAGTGAAGTTGCCGGGTTTGATCCGATCGGTGCGAACCGCGATATCGGCATTCTCAAGCGCGGCGATATAGCCGGCTTGACGTTGAGTACTCGCCAGCTGATTCGCTGCGCCGCGAATGAAGGCAATGTCGCGGTGCCCGAGCGAAATCAGGTAATCGGTCATCGCTCGCGCCGCTTCAAAATTATCGATTTCAATCGAGAGTCCACTATTGTCCGCCGGCGCACCGGCTAGCGAGACAAAGGGAATATTGGCGGCGCGCAGTAATTCGATCACCGGCTGCGAACACGATAACGGCGGCAACAGCATGACGCCGTCGAGACCGTCGGCGAGAATTTTTTCGATACTGGGGCGCACATCGCGCGTACCGCATTTTTCGAGCACGATCTGGCTGCCGATTTGATCGCTGACATCGAGAATTCCAAGCAGAAATTCATTCAGATAGGCGACGCTCGGATTGTTGTATATCAATCCAATACGCATTGTTTTAGCGCCCGCCAAGCGCCGCGCCGCCGGATCGGGTGCATAGCCGATTTGCCGGATCGCTTTTTCCACCCGCGCCCGCGTTTCATTTTTTACCTTGGGGTCCGCGTTCAGCACGCGCGATACCGTCATCGGCGAGACGCCGATCAGCTTGGCCGCTTCATGCATGGTCATTTGGCTGCGGCCGCGTCTGGTTGATTTCTTCATCTGGATAATTTTTAAAGGCTGTGAGGGGTTTTGCGCCATCTTGACGGATGAGCCAATGATGTTCCACTCCGAATATCGGTTGACCGCGCGTTTTTGGTAGCGCTACCATTCGGCGCTTCGGGCGATGGCGCTCACCTGCAATCCGATCAATTCTCGCTGGCGAATGTTTATTAATGACCGCGTGTACTGTTATGAATGATGGAGAAAGCTGATGTTCCTCGGCATCGATATTGGAACATCGGGCGTAAAAGCCATTGTTGTTGATGAGAGCGATACGGTGCGCGCCGAAGCATCCGCCGCGTTGACGGTCAATCGCCCGCAACCGCTGTTTTCCGAGCAGGATCCGGACTCATGGTGGCAGGCAACGATTAGCGCGGTGCAAAGTTTGCCGGCCGATGTGCGTGCGGGCATTACCGCGGTCGGACTTGCCGGCCAAATGCACGGCGCAACGCTGCTCGATGAAGCCGATCGTCCGCTGCGCCCAGCCATTCTGTGGAATGACGGTCGGTCGCAACGCGAGTGCGAGGAAATCGAGCGCGCCGAACCCGATGCGCGCCGGATCACCGGCAATATCGTGATGCCGGGTTTCACCGCGCCGAAATTGCTGTGGGTAAAAAAACATGAGCCGGATATTTTTCGGCGCACGAAATCGGTACTGCTGCCAAAGGATTATGTGCGGCTCAAATTGACCGGCGAAAAGGTCAGCGATTTATCCGATGCATCCGGCACCGCCTGGCTCGATGTCGGCAAACGCGAATGGTCCGACCGCATGTTGGCGACAACCGCACTCGATCGTTCGCACATGCCGAAACTCGTAGAAGGCAATGCCGTGTCGGGTGTTCTGACGCGCGCCTCAGCAGACCTGTTAGGTGTGCCATCGGTAGTCGTTGCAGGCGGCGCCGGCGATAACGCGGCGAGCGCGGCCGGCATGGGTGTGACCGCCGCGCAGGAGGCATTCTTATCGCTCGGCACATCCGGCGTTTTATTTGTTGCGAACGATAAATTCAGTCCGAATCCCGATCAGGCCGCGCACGCGTTCTGTCATTGCCTGCCGAATCGCTGGCATCAGATGGCGGTGATCCTCAGCGCGGCGAGCACACTCGATTGGCTGTGCGGCCTCACCGGTTTTTCTCACGTCACCGAATTAGTCGCCGCTGCCGAACAACGTGGCCTGCATCGAGCCACACCGTTTTTTCTGCCGTATTTATCCGGCGAACGCACACCGCATAACGACCCGCAAAGCCGTGGCGTATTTTTCGGACTCGGCAACGAATCGACATCGGCCGATCTTGCCGCAGCGGTGCTCGAAGGCGTGGCACTGGCGTTTGCCGATGGCCTCGACGTACTCGGCGGCGACATCCACACGATCAGCGTGGTTGGTGGTGGAGCGCGTCTGCCGCATTGGGGGCGTGTCATCGCCGCCGCGCTGAATCGACCGCTGACCTATCGCAAAGGCGGCGAATTAGGTGCCGCTTTTGGCGCGGCGCGGCTCGCACGGCTTGCGCTGACAAACGAAGACCCCGCGTCCGTATGCATACCACCGCCTGTATCGCACGTGGTCGAACCCGAACCCGCATTGGTTGCGCAGCTCGCTGAGCGCCGCGCCATTTATCGAAAGTTATATCCCAGTCTCAAAGACCTTTTTCAGGAGTTCACGCGATGAGTATTTTTTCCAATATCGAGCCGATTCGATTCGAAGGTCCGGACACACAAAACGAATTCGCGTATCGCGTTTACGACAAAAATCGCGTCGTGCTCGGCAAGCGCATGGAAGACTGGCTGCGTCTCGCCGTTTGTTATTGGCATTCGTTCAACTGGCCCGGCAACGATATTTTCGGCGGCGGCACCTTGCCGCGACCGTGGCTCGGTCCGCGGCAAACGCAAGCGCAGGCCGATGAAAAACTCGAAGCCGCGTTCGATTTCATGTCGCGGCTCGGTATGCCGTTTTTCACTTTTCACGATGTCGATGCGATGGCGACTGCCGACACATTGCGCGAGCACGATGCAAATCTGAAAAAAATTGAAGCCGCGTTCGCGAAAAAAATGGAGGCCACCGGCATTAAATTGCTGTGGGGCACCGCGAATCTGTTTTCGCATCCGCGTTATATGGGCGGTGCGGCCACCAGTCCCGACGCCGAAGTATTTGCCTTCGCGGCGGCGCAGGTGCGCATGGCCATCGAAGCGACGCATCGCCTAGGCGGCGAAAACTATGTGTTGTGGGGCGGGCGCGAAGGCTACGACTCGCTGATCAACACCGATCTGAGTCGTGAGCTCGATCAATATGGCCGCTTCCTGTCGATGGTGGTCGAGCACAAACACCGCATCGGTTTCAAAGGCACGATTTTGATCGAGCCGAAACCGTTCGAGCCGACCAAACATCAATACGATCACGATTCCGCCGGCGTGTACGCATTCCTGCGCCGCTACAATCTCGAAAAAGAAGTGAAAGTAAATATCGAAGTGAATCACGCCACGTTGGCGGGCCTCGACTTCGAACACGAAGTCGCGATTGCGCGGCATTACGATATTTTCGGTTCGATCGATATGAATCGCGGCGATCCGCGCAACGGCTGGGACACCGATCAATTCCCGAATAATGCGCAGGAACTGGTGCCGGCGATGATGCAAATTATTCAGGACAAAGGCTTCACCACCGGCGGCATTAATTTTGATGCGAAATTGCGTCGCCAGTCGATCGATCCTGACGATCTGTATCTCGCACATATCGGCGGCGCCGATACGTTAGCGCACGCGTTACTGAGCGCGGCGAAAGTGATCGAGGAAGGAAAACTCAACCAGCTCGTGCAGACGCGTTACAGCGGTTGGAGCAAAGAACTCGGACAGCGTATCGAGCGCGGCGATTTCAATCTCGCCGAACTTGCCGATCATGCGGTGAATGCCGATCTGAATCCGAAGCCGTTGTCGGGGCATCAGGAGCAGGCGGAAAATATCATTGCGCGGAGTTGTTATTGAGCCGCACCAAGATTTTCTGCGTCCGATAATAACGGGCGCAGAAAATTTCATTGTTTCAAAAATCCATTAACGCGATTTTTCCTATTGCCGCACCGCTTTCGAGTATTCGGTGCGCAGTTTTTAAATTGGCGGCGTTAATTGGATTAAGACATTGCGTCAGCGTGGTTTTCAGCAAGCCGCTATCAATCAGTTCCGCCACCCGATTCAGGATTTTATGCTGCTCGATCATGTCTTCGGTATGAAACAACGAGCGCACGAACATACCTTCCCACGCCACGGTAATTGATTTGCGTTTTAGACTGACGATGTCGAAGCTCTGTGGATCGTCGATCAGCGCAAGGCTGCCCTGCGGTGCGATGATTTTTGGAAAATAGCGCAGGTGCAAATCGCTGCCACTCAAACTGGCGACATAGTTAACGTCGCGAAAACCAATCGCCGCAAGCTCCTCGTCGAGAGGCTGGTGATGATCGACCACATGATGCGCGCCCATTTCCTTTACCCATGCAATCGTTTCAGGCCGAGAGGCGCTAGCGATAACGGTCAGTCCGGTTAATTTCCTGGCGAGTTGAATCAGTATCGAGCCGACGCCACCAGCACCGTTGATGATCAAAATTGATCCCGTTTGATCCGGTGTGATACGCAGCCGATCGAACAATAGTTCCCACGCGGCCAACGATGTCAGCGGCAGCGCCGCCGCTTGAGCCCAATTCAACGTGCGCGGTTTGTTGCCGACGATTCGCTCATCGACCGCGTGGAGTTCAGCGTTGGTACCCTGCCGCATTACGTCGCCGGCGTAATAAACCTCGTCGCCGACGTTAAACAGCGAAACGTCCGTGCCGACTGCTTCCACAATGCCGGCTGCGTCCCAGCCCAATATCTTCGCCACGCCGTCTTTCGGTTTGCTGCCCGCGCGCATTTTCGTATCGACAGGATTGACCGATATTGCCTTGACGCGGACGAGTAAGTCGCGCGGCCCCGGCGCGGGTGCGGCAAGTTCGAGATCGAGCAGTGCGTCTTCGCGATCGATGGTGCCTGCGTTGTAGTAGCCAATGGCTTTCATATGATCTCCTGCTGACCAACTTTCACTTCACATGCGTTGGCGGATGGTCTCGTCTGTACGTAACACGTTGATTCCGCGACAACTGATGCAGGCATATTAATCCATCGGCTATCATCGCTGCCTTTCATCGTGATTGCGGGGCGAAGCTTCCGTTCAGCGATTGTCGATTTATATCCGTTGCGGGAGCTTTCTGTGACCAAGTTATTTACACCGTTCCACATCGATAATCTGACGTTGCGTAATCGCATCGTCATTGCGCCAATGTGTCAGTACTCTGCGGAGAACGGCGAAGCGAATTCGTGGCATTTGATGCACCTTGGAAGTCTCTCGCATTCTGGCGCCGGCCTGATGTTTATCGAAGCGACTGCCGTCGAACCGGTCGGTCGTATCACACCGCATTGCTTGGGTTTATGGGACGACAAAACCGAGGACGCGTTGCGTCGCGTTGTTGCGGAGATCCGCAAATATTCCGACATCAAAATTGGACTGCAAATCGGCCACGCCGGTCGCAAGGCATCGACAAAATCGATGTGGGAGGGCAGCGCGCAAATCGCTGTTGCCGATGGCGGCTGGCAACCCGTGGCGCCGTCGCCAATTCCGTTTTTGGAAACCGAAACACCACCTGTCGCGCTCGATTCCGCAGGCCTGGAGCGAATTCGCGACGCATTCGCTGCCGCCGCAAAACGCGCCGAGGCTATCGGCATCGATGTGCTGGAAGTGCATGCGGCGCACGGTTATTTGTTACATGAGTTTTTATCACCGTTGTCGAATTTACGCGACGATGAATACGGCGGCGACTTCAACGCGCGCGTGAAATTCCCGCTCGACGTTTTCGACGCCGTGCGCGCTGCGTTTCCCGCGCATAAGCCGGTCGGCATTCGCATCTCGGCGACCGATTGGGTCGAGGGCGGATGGGATCTCGATCAAAGTGTCGAATTCATTAAATTGTTGAAACAGCGCAGTTGCGCATTCGTTGACGTATCGAGCGCAAGCTTATCGCCACGCCAGAAAATTCCTGTGGGCCCAAGCTACCAGGTGCCGCTCGCGGCGCGTATCAAAGCCGAAACCGGTATGCCGACAATTGCCGTCGGCCTGATTACCGAACCGCAACAGGCCGAGGAAATTTTGACATCCGAGAAAGCAGATCTGATCGCATTCGCGCGTGCGATGCTCTACGACCCGCGTTGGCCGTGGCACGCTGCCGCAGCGCTCGGTGCGCAAGTCGACGCGCCGCCGCAATACTGGCGTGCGGCACCGAATGAGCACAAAGAATTGTTTCGGAAGTAACCGGCATTACCTGGGGCGCGAAGCCCCGTTTTTTTATAACGTTGTTGGTCACGTTATCTATAAATTGCGCCAAACCATCTTGACGTACATTCCACGTTGAATTTCACCGCGCGCTGCGGGCGCGCCGAATTCGATATGTCGGTCGTGCAATAAATTCTGACCGACTAGCGAAACCTCTAACTGTTCGGTCAATTGTTTCGCAATCCGCACATCCATTTCCGCATATTCGCCAATGCCCTCACCATTGACGATTTCAGGCAGATGGCGAATTTTCGATAGATAACGCAAGTGCACATCGAGTTGGAAATCGCCCGGCAGATCGGAGAACGAACGCAATCCGGCTTGATGTCGCGGTGTCGAACCGGCAAAAAAAGCGCCGCGATTTATATCCAGTCCACGCGGGTCGAGCTGCATGTCGAGATAGGAGTAATTGGCGACGAGCCGCCATGTGGGAAGCGGAAAATAATTAATCTGCGTTTCGATACCGCGCGTGGTGCCATCGGTTTTATTGTCGTTAACGACAGGAACGATCGTGAAGCCAGTGTTCGTATCGACGTAAGGCTCGCCGATTTCAAGTGACGCGAGATCGCGATAACGATTGTGAAACGCGGCGATATCGAGATTCAAATTATCGCGTGCCTGCCACCGATAACCTGCTTCGTAAGCGACCAGCACTTCCGAATCGAAATTTGAATTCCCTTGCAGGCGAAATATCGGATTGATCGTGGGGTCGCTCGCATCGACCGCTATGTCGCGCTCCAGCCGTGTCGGCACGCGCACTGCGCGCGACACGGCCGCCCACAGTGTTTGTCGATCGGTAAAATCCCATGCGATACGCGCACTCGGCTGCCATTCGTCACCGCTGAAATCGTTATGTTCGAATTTCGTGCCGAGCGTGAAGTGCAGATTATCGGTCAGCGTGATTTGATCCTGGATAAAAAATCCCAGCAATTGATCGCGCGAAGAATCCGGGTCCACATCGAAGATGATTTTACTTTCGTTGCGGTTGTCGGTGACCTGATAGTTAAGGCCCCATAGCCATTGCTGCCGGGTCCAGTTCCATGCGTACTGAAAATCCACGCTGAACGTATCGAGTTCGTCGCGATAACTCGGATCGTCGCGATGCGTCCGGTCGTAATACGCACGCAATGAAAAATTTGAATCGTTATCGATGCGATGTTGCCAGCGAGCCAGAACATTGCCGCCGCTGACCTCGGCATCGAGAGCGCCGGTCGGTCCCTGTCGACCGATGACGGTAATCGACGGATTGAGTTGTCCGAGCGTGCCGCGATAAAGATCGCCCTGCACCGTGATGCTGTCCGCCGCTGTCACATCCCAGTCAGTGCGAGCACCGACATGGCCCAGACGCCAGTCGTCATTACTGTGAGAGCTGTCATTGATGGTGTCGCCGTAATCGACATATTTGCCGAATACCCGATAGCTCGCGCCATTGGTCGCCGTGTCGCCGTAGCGTGCGGCAGCATTGAGTTTGGTGTTGGTGCCGGCGGCCGTTTCGATGAGCAAGCCCTGAGTATCCTGCGCCTTTTTGGTGGTGATATTGATCACGCCGTTAACCGCATTCGAACCCCACAGCGTTGCGCCAGGGCCGCGAATGACTTCGATTCGATCGATATCGGCGAGCAAATAATCCTGCACGTCCCACAACACACCGGAAAATAGCGGTGTGTAAATGCTGCGGGTATCGGAGAGCACGAGCAGTTTTTCGGAATTGACGCTGCTGAATCCACGCGCGCTAACCGCCCAGTCGCTGGCGCTTTGCTGCGCGACATTGAGCCCGGGAACAAAGCGCAGCGCGTCCGGCACGGTGGTCGCACCGGAGCGGCGTATTTCCTCATTGGTGACGACGGTGATGGCCGCAGCCGCCGATTGCAGGTTCTGCGCTCGCTTCGAGACCGAAGTGACCTCGATGTTCGAAAGTTCTTCGAGGCTCAAATTGGCCAGCGTTTGCGTGGGCGCCGCTTCGTCAGCGCGGGCCGCTGCGATGGCAAACGCGAGCAGTAAGAGCCCGGAAAGGGTATTCCGCTGGAAAGTGGAAGTTGACTTGCAGACATGCAGAGATGAATCCGTCATCGGTGTAGCCTTCTGGCGCCTGTGAGCTGTTAGTCTAGCAACAGTTTTTGCTGGGGGGCCGCTGTTTAGCAATCTGTTGGGCTTCGAATGCAGGCATCAAAATCGGGATGATATGCTGGGAGTTAATGCCTTTAACTATTTCATCAGCGGTAAATGGATTCATTTTGAATCTTTCCCGATGAATCGAAGCATGATTGAGATAACACGTAAATGACGAAAATAGTTAAAAAGGGGCGTCCCGTTGACGCAGGAAAAATCGAAAAGATATTAGTAGTCGCTAGCGAGCAGTTCAGTGCAAGGGGTTATAGGGCAGTAACAATGCGCGAAGTAGCGGATATGGCCGGCGTGGCGATTCGTACGCTTTATAAACATTATGCGGATAAAGACAGTCTTTTTCAGGCCTGCGTAGAAGCAAATTCGCGTGTTTTTTCAATCCCGCAGACGAAGGCCGAAAGTATCCAAGAAAATCTTATAGATTTTTCCAGTGCTTTTTTAACTCATCTTTCCAATAGCACAAGCCAGCATGCCTTCCTCTTGGTTATTCGCGAAGGAGGTGATTTTCCTCAGCTGCGCAATATAATTAAGCATCAAATAAGAGATTATTTTTTGCGACCTCTTGCAAAAATGCTAAGAGCTAGGGGCTAAATGCTAGAAGCTTAGTAAGGATAGCAAAAATGAAAATTCGTTTATTGGCCTTTGTTTTCTTGCTGCTTTCAGTAAGCAGTATTTTGCAAGCGCAAACCGAACAAACAAGTCTTGTTGTTTTTGCTGCGGCATCTTTGACCGATGCTTTTGAAGAAATCGCCACAAATTTTGAAGCGCAA
>CAMLJR010000013.1 GCA_946480345.1 uncultured Spongiibacteraceae bacterium | reverse complement strand
ACGACATCAAATATCCAGATTGGCCACTTTCAACGCATTCTCTTCAATGAAGTCACGGCGGGGCTCAACCGCATCGCCCATCAGGCAGGTGAATATCTGATCGGCCGCGATCGCGTCTTCTACACGGACCTGCAGCATGCGGCGCACGTTGGGGTCCATGGTGGTTTCCCAGAGCTGATCTGGGTTCATTTCGCCGAGCCCTTTATAGCGCTGGATCGTGTAGCCGCGCTCGGCTTGCGCCATCAACCACGTCAATGCCTCTGCGAAGCTTGATACTGGCTGAACCTTTTCGCCGCGCCGCACATAGCCGCCTTCTTCGATCAAATCGTTCAGCCGAGTACCGAGGCGAATTAGCTGCTGATAATCGCCGGAGCTGAAGAAATCATGCGCGAAGCGATAGTGTGCACTTACACCGTGCGAGATCACATGGACAGCCGGCAGGAATAAATGACGCTCGGTATCCTCTTCGATGGAGACTTCGAAGCGACTGCCGCGGTCGGTCGCCACGGTCAATTGCAGCCGGGTCGACAAATCGTGAAGCCAGTTTTCAACCAGCGCGCGATCATTCAGGTCAGTCGCTGGCAGGGGCGCCATGTACACCATTTGCTGTAGCGCGGCGGCAGGGTAGAGGCGTGACAGGCGATCGATGCGGCTTAGTACCGTTCGGTAGTCTTTGACCAGATCTTCCAGCGCGGTGCCGCTGATCGGCGGAGCTTCAGCGTTGACATGCAGTGCCGCATCTTCAAGCGCGGATTGCGTCAGATACTGCGCGAGCGCTTCGTCGTCTTTCAAGTATTGGTGTTGCTTGCCCTTGGCAATCTTGTACAACGGCGGCTGAGCAATGTAGATGTGCCCGCGCTCGATCAGTTGCGACATCTGCCGGAAGAAGAACGTGAGAAGCAGGGTGCGGATGTGCGAACCATCGACGTCCGCGTCGGTCATGATGATGATGCTGTGGTAACGCAGCTTATCGATGTTGAATTCGTCTTTACCGATGCCGCAGCCCAGTGCGGTGACCACGGTGCCGACTTCAGCCGACGATATCATTTTGTCGAAGCGGGCTTTTTCGACGTTCAGGATCTTGCCTTTGAGCGGCAGAATCGCCTGAGTCCGGCGATCGCGGCCTTGTTTCGCGGAGCCACCTGCGGAATCACCCTCGACGAGATAGATCTCGGATAACGCCGGGTCTTTTTCCTGGCAATCGGCGAGCTTGCCGGGTAGGCCAGCAATGTCCAATGCGCCTTTGCGACGGGTCATTTCGCGCGCTTTACGCGCAGCTTCACGCGCGCGGGCTGCATCGAGCATCTTGCCGACGATGATTTTGGCGTCCTGCGGGAATTCGAGCAGGAACTCGGAAAGCTTTTCGCCCATCGCTTGTTCGACGGCGGTTTTCACCTCGGACGACACGAGCTTGTCCTTGGTTTGCGACGAAAACTTGGGATCGGGAACCTTCACCGATACGATCGCGGTTAAACCTTCACGCGCGTCGTCGCCGGTTGTCGAGACTTTCTCTTTCTTGGCGAGCCCTTCGCCTTCGATGTAGCTGTTCAAGCAGCGGGTCAGCGCTGCGCGAAAGCCCGCCATGTGTGTGCCGCCATCGCGCTGCGGGATGTTGTTGGTGTAGCAATACACGCCTTCCTGGAAGCCATCGTTCCATTGCATCGCCACTTCTACGCCGACGCCTTCTGCTTCGGTGGTGAAGTGGAATACTTTATTGATCGGCGTCTTGTTCTGGTTCAAATACTCGACGAAAGCGCGCAAACCGCCGTCGTAATTGAAGGTTTCACGCTGCGCCGAACGCTCATCGATCAGATCGATGTTAACGCCCGAATTCAGGAACGCCAGTTCGCGCAGGCGCTTGGCGAGGTAATCGAAATGGAATTCGATGTTGGTGAACGTTTCGGCGGAGGGCTTGAAGCGAATTTCTGTTCCGGTGTGATCGCTATCGCCGATCGGCGAGAGTGGCGCCTGCGGTACGCCGTGGCGGTAAATCTGTTCGTATACCTTGCCGGCACGACGAATCGTAAGCTTCAACTCTTCGGACAACGCGTTGACGACGGATACCCCGACGCCATGCAAGCCGCCAGATACCTTATAGGTGTTGTCGTCGAATTTTCCGCCGGCGTGCAGCACAGTCATGATGACCTCGGCGGCGGAAACGCCTTCCTCGTGCATGTCGGTGGGAATACCGCGACCGTTGTCGGTCACGGTGATTGATTCGTCAGGGTGAATCGTGACGGTGATCTTTGAGCAATGACCAGCGAGCGCTTCATCGATGGAGTTGTCGACAACCTCGAACACCATGTGGTGCAGGCCGGTGCCGTCATCGGTATCGCCGATGTACATGCCAGGGCGTTTGCGCACGGCATCCAACCCTTTGAGTACGGTGATGCTGGAGGCGTCGTAGTTCTTTTCGTCGCTCATTCGATTCCCCTGATTGAAGAGCATGGCGAAATCTCGCCACGTTCCACGTGAAACATTTGTACGGCAGTGGCCGACGGCCAGCTATCCTGTAGCTCTTCCTTTTCGATGCTGGTAGCCAGCACTTGAACGCCCAGGCGCTCCAACATCGCACAAAATCGCTGACGGTGCGCCCGGTCTAACTCGGCACCGAGATCATCGATCAAAAATATGCTCGTCTTATTAGTGCGCTCGCGGAGCAATTCCGCCTGCGCCAGGTGCAAACCCGCCACTAACACCTTTTGTTGGCCGCGCGATAAAGCATCACTAGCGAGTGCAGCGCCGGATTGGATGCGCAACTCTGCCCGATGCGGACCAGTCCGGGTGACGCCTTGCGCAATATCGCCCTCAATCGATTGCTCAAGCGCCTCGCTCAAACTTAGATCTTTGTTCCATCCCTGGTGATACGAGATGTGTAGATCCGACAAAGCAGGCGACAGCTCCACAAGAATGGGCTGAACCGCCGCTATGAATTGGGCCATATATGCCCGCCGCATCGCATCGATCTGCTCGCCATGACGCGCGTATTCCCGCGTCCATAGAGCCAACTGATCGCGCGCGATTTTACCATGCCGCAACAGCGTATTGCGTTGTTTAAGCGCTCGCTGAGCTAGTCGCCAAGCCGGATAAAAGGACGGTTCCACGTGGAACAAACCCCAATCGATGAACTGACGACGCCGGCTTGGGCCGCCCATCAGTATTTCGAACGTATCGGACGAAAAAACCTGCACCGGAGCGATATGCACCAGTTCCGCCAACGAGCTTACAGGGTGGCGATTCAGCAATACCGTGGGCTTGGTGCCATCGCGTTGCCTCTGCATACCCAGTGTTGTGATGTTCGAAGCTTCATCCTGCAGCTCCGCGAAAATCACGCTTTCGGCTTCGCCATCCTGAATGATGGGCTTAACCTGAGATAGACGGAACGATCGTCCAACCAGCAACAAATGCACCGCCTCCAGCAGAGAGGTCTTACCACTGCCGTTGGCGCCGTAGAAAACATTGATGCGATTGAGCTGGGCGAGGGAGACGCGGCTCAGATTACGGACATGCGTAATCTGAAGCCGCCGAATGACCATATAAAGGAAGGAAGAGGATTACAGACGCATCGGCATGACGACATAAACCGAATCGGCGGCCTCCGCTTCCTCCAACAATACCGAGCTGTTGGCATCGGACAGCGAGAGCTTCACGCTGCGCTCACTGAGCACCCCGAGAACGTCGAGCAGGTAAGAAACGTTGAAGCCAATTTCTAACAACTCGCCCTGGTAATCGACCGATACCTCTTCCTCGGCTTCTTCCTGCTCGGGGTTGTTCGCGACGATACGCAAGCTGCCGGGGCTCAGGCTGAGGCGAACGCCGCGATATTTCTCGTTCGATAAGATCGATGCGCGCGAAAATGCATGGCGTAGATCTTCGCGATCGCCAAACACGATCTTCGACGTGCTGCGCGGCAGAACGCGCTCGTAGTCGGGAAACTTGCCGTCGACGAGCTTCGAGGTGAACTGAATCGAATCGGTATTGGCGCGAAAGTGATTGCTGCCGATCACGATAGTGACACTCTCGTCGCTGTCGTTGAGCAGCCGGGACAGCTCGATCACACCCTTGCGCGGCAGAATGACCTGTAAGCCGTCAGTGGCGACTTCGATATCGCGCTGCAAGGTGCACATCGCCAGACGGTGGCCGTCGGTGGCGACCGCGCGCAGGCTGCCGGACTGCACTTCCCAAAGCATGCCGTTCAAATAGTAGCGAACGTCCTGTTGGGCCATCGCAAAGCCGGTGCGCTCGATCAAGCGCTTCAAATCGGATTGCTTCAATTGCAGCTCGACGCTGCCGGGGCTGTCCTGAACGCTCGGAAAATCGGAGGCGGGGAGGGTCGATAGCGCAAAGCGGCTGCGGCCGGAGCGAATCACCAGGCGCTGTTCGTCGAGCGTAAATTCCAACTGACTGCCATCGGGCAGCGATTTGCAGATATCGACCAGCTTGCGAGCGGGTACGGTGACTTCGCCTTGCGATTCCGGCGTGGTATCGAGCGCGACGTGGCCGACCAGCTCGACTTCGAGATCAGTGCCGGTGATCGACAGCCGCTGGCCGTTCAGCACCAGCAATACGTTCGCGAGAATAGGCAATGTTTGACGACGCTCGACGACGCCCGCTGCAAGGTTCAGCGGCTTCAACAAGGCTTCGCGGGAAATAACAAATTTCATGGCAGCTTCTTCTTCAATTTGGGAGTAAAAGGCGCGAGGACGCCAATCTATCATGTGGTGAGCGAGCGCAACAAATTCTGGTAATCTTCGCGAATATCGGCGTCGATTTCGCGCATTTCCTTAATCTTGCGGCACGCATGCAGCACCGTTGTATGGTCTCGACCGCCAAAGCTATCGCCGATTTCCGGCAAGCTGTGATTGGTCAATTCCTTCGCCAGCGCCATCGCCACTTGACGAGGACGGGCCACCGAACGACTGCGCCGCTTCGACATCAGCTCGGCCAGCTTGATTTTGTAGTACTCGGCCACGGTGCGCTGGATATTGTCGAGGCTGACCTGCCTATCCTGTAGCGCCAACAAATCCTTCAGCGAATCCTTTATCAGCGGAATATCGATGCTGCGCGCGGTGAAATGCGCGCTGGCAATAACCCGCTTCAGCGCGCCTTCCAGTTCGCGAACGTTCGAGCGAATACGCTGCGCCAGAAAGAAGGCGGCATCGGGCGGCAAATCCACGTTCGATTGATCGGCTTTCTTCATCAGGATCGCAACGCGGGTTTCCAGCTCAGGCGGCTCAACCGCAACCGTGAGGCCCCAACCGAAACGGGACTTGAGTCGCTCCTCAAGGCCGTTTATCTCTTTCGGATAACGATCGCAGGTCAGGATCATCTGTTGGCCGCCCTCAAGCAGCGCATTGAAGGTGTGGAAAAACTCTTCCTGCGAACGTTCCTTATTAGCGAAGAATTGAATGTCATCGATCAGCAATGCGTCGACCGAGCGGTAATACCGCTTGAATTCATTGATCGCGTTTAACTGCAGCGCTTTCACCATGTCGGCAACAAAACGTTCCGAATGCAGGTAGACGATCTTCGCGTTCGGATTGCGTTGTAATAGCGCATTGCCGACCGCGTGCATTAAGTGCGTCTTACCGAGGCCGACGCCTCCATATAAAAAGAGGGGGTTGTACGCGCCGCCGGGATTGTCCGCCACTTGCATCGCCGCAGCTCGTGCCAGCTGGTTCGATTTGCCCTCGACGAAGTTTGCAAACGTGTAATTTTCGATGAGGCTGTTCTGGTGCTTGATGCTGCCTTCCACCTCCACCTGTCTCGACCCGGACAAACGGGGCAAGGCTGCGGCGGGAGTCGGTTGGGCTTTGGGCTTTTCCGCGGCCGGAATGGCGCCGACCGTGGCCCGGCTACCGACATCGAGCACAACGGTATACGAGTGATCAGGCGCTACTTCATTAACCAATTCGCGAATGCGGGCCAGAAATTTATCGTTAACCCAATCGCGGACGAATCGGTTCGGGGCAAGCAGGCGTATTTGCGCATCGTCGCCACTGACAGCGAGCGGTCGAATCCAGGTATTGAACTGCTGTGCCGGCAGCTCATCCTGCAAATATTCCACGCATTTCTGCCACGTTAATTCCGGCAAAACATTTCCCCATTGATCTAATTCTTGAGCGGTTGAAGCCGGCATTCTCATCCGTGCCTTTCTTAGTATGAAAATTATTTGGATGATGCGGGTAAGGCGCGCATTCTACTCGGAGGGCGCATAGTTATCCACAAAAATTAGCTGACGACAATGGCGACTCAAGGAATTACTTTTTATTAATATTCAACAAGTTGGAATTAAAAGTCATGCAGCAGACGTGTCGAGCGCCTGATATTTTTTGAGTGTGGATAACTTTGCTGCTTAGCTGTGGATAACATCTGCACAAGCACTGAATTTACCAGGGTTAACCTGTGTACGGGACGGCACATAACGCCTGACACAGGTCGCCCCGCTCAGAGTGCGTTATAAATTGCTAATGCAGAACGGATTCTATAGAATGCCGCGTCTTTTTCCGGCTCTGGCGCTTCCGCCAAAGCCACTGAACCTAGCAATGGGAAACCGCCATGAAAAGAACATTCCAGCCAAGCACTCTGAAACGCGCCCGTGTCCACGGCTTCCGCGCGCGCATGGCGACCGCTAATGGTCGTAAAGTGCTGTCTCGCCGTCGCGCTAAAGGTCGCCATCAGCTGATCGGCTAAGCGCCGCCGGTTGAGGTCGATTCGGCGCGGTGACTGGCTACGGCTATTCCAAAGCACTGCGCCTGCTGACGCCCGCGGATTTCAAGCAGGTATTCGATGCTGCCGCGCTGCGGGTATCCAGTAAAGAGCTATTAATTCTCGCGCGCTTCAATCGCTTTGATCACCCTCGGCTTGGCCTTGTTATCGCCAAGAAAAATGTGCGCAAAGCGGTACAGCGCAACCGTGTCAAACGCATCATTCGTGAAAGCTTCCGCTCTGGCCAGGCTGCTCTAGCCGATGGCGGGCGAGGGATTGATGCGATCGTGCTGGCCCGTGCCGGCCTTGATCGGCTTGACAACAACGTCCTGCACGAGCTGCTCGATCAACTCTGGCGACAGCTCCAGCGCAAGGCTCGCAAACAGACGACGGAGTAACCTCATGCTCGCCCGGCTGTTCATCGCGTTGATCCAACTCTATCGCTGGTGCGTGAGCCCATTACTCGGCCCGCGCTGTCGCTTTTACCCCAGTTGTTCCGAATACGCCGTTACCGCACTGCGCACCCATGGCGCCGTGCGCGGTAGTTGGCTGAGCGCCTGTCGATTGGCGCGCTGCCACCCTTGGCACGACGGCGGCTACGATCCAGTGCCGCCCTGTTCCTGTCACCCCGTCAATTCTTCCCAGGTATAAACCTTCGTATGGATATCCAGCGTTATCTATTGATCGCCGTCATCGCCGTACTGTCATTTATGTTGATGACCGAATACGTGCATTTTTCGCAGCGGCCGACAACAGCGCCAGTGGCCGCCGCTTCTGCACAGTCGCCGGAATTATCCGTGCCTCAACCATCCGCGAGCGATGTACCGGCCGCTGTGGCGAATGTTGCCGCACCCGCTTCAGTAGACGCGCCTGACGCCAATGCGACGTCTCGTTACGTGCATGTGCGTACTGACGTGTTGGATATCAAAATCGATCGTCAGGGCGGCGACATTGTTTATGCCGCGCTGCCCCAGCACAGTGAAAAACTAAAAACGCCGGACAAACCGTTCGTACTTCTAAGTCCCGACACACCGCGCACCTACGTGGCCCAAAGCGGATTGGTCGGGCTCGACAGCAACGCTGCGCGTCCTTTGTATCAGGCCGCCAACGAAAATTATCTGCTGACGGATGGCACAGACACATTGACCGTGGCGTTGAGTGTTGTCACCGAGCAAGGCTTGAACGTGGTTAAAACTTTCACCTTTCGTCGCGGCGATTATCTGGTCGACGTCGACTATCGCGTGAAGAACAACGGCACCGCGCCATGGCAAGGCACGCTGTATGGCCAACTGAAACGTGATAACAGTGCGGACCCGAGCGTGATCAGCGGTGCTTTCGGCATCGCTTCGTTCCTGGGCGCGGCGATACATCTACCCGATTCGCCTTATCACAAGCTGCCGTTCGATGACATGGCGGAGTCGCCGCTGAAACAAACCGTGCAAGGCGGCTGGATCGCCTTTGTGCAGCATTATTTTCTGACCGCCTGGATTCCCGCTGCCGGGCAACAAAATCAATTCGCGACGCGCTCGGCCGACGGCATGCACCTCGGCTGGTTTACCGCACCGACGCAGACGGTTGCGCCGAACGCAGAAGGCACATTTTCGGCACGTTTCTACGCCGGTCCTAAAGATCAATATCGACTGCGCAAAGTCTCGCCCGGCCTGGATCTGAGTGTCGATTACGGCTGGCTCTGGTGGATCGCGCAACCGCTGTTTTACTGTCTGACAAAAATTCACGGCTGGCTCGGCAACTGGGGTTGGTCGATTGTCGTGTTGACGATCGGTGTCAAAGCACTGTTTTTCTGGTTGAACGCGAAAGCGTATACGTCGATGGCGAACATGCGCCGCGTACAGCCAAAATTGCTCGAAATTCGCGAGCGCTACGCGGACGACAAGCAGAAGCAATCGCAGGAAATGATGAGCCTGTACAAGACCGAAAAAATCAATCCGCTCGGCGGCTGCTTACCCGTCATTGTGCAGATGCCGGTATTTCTCGCGCTGTATTGGGTACTGCTCGAAAGCGTTGAATTGCGGCACGCACCGTGGATCGGCTGGATCAAGGATTTGTCGGCGATGGATCCTATTTTCGTGCTGCCGCTGATCATGGGCGCGACGATGTATCTGCAACAAAAACTGAATCCGCCGCCGCCCGATCCGATGCAGGCGAAGGTAATGCAGTTCATGCCGATCATGTTCACCGTTTTCTTTTTGTGGTTCCCGGCGGGATTGGTGTTGTACTACATCGTCAACAACGTGTTATCGATCGCGCAGCAATACGTTATTACGAAGCGCGTGGTCAAAGATTTCTAAGCAAAAAGGCCGGAGATTCCGGCCTTAATTTTTTGCGTGATCCCCATGAGCATAGACGGATTAAATAGCCGCGAACACAGCGGCGGCAAAGCGAGCACCGACACCATCGCCGCCATCGCCACACCGATCGGTCGCGGCGGTGTCGGCATCGTGCGCGTGTCCGGCCCCCTGGTCGGCGCAATCATCGATAGCGTTATCGGCCGCAAATTAACTCCGCGAACCGCCCATTACGGACCCTTTCTCGCCCACCACCTCGAACATGACGCCGAGCCGCTCGATATCGGCATCGCGCTATTTTTTCCGGGGCCGCATTCGTTCACCGGCGAAGACGTGCTCGAACTGCAGGGTCACGGCGGGCCGGTTATTCTCGATTGCTTGTTGCGCGAAGTTATTCGCTGCGGTGCTCGGCTCGCACGTCCCGGTGAATTCAGCGAGCGCGCTTTTCTCAACGACAAAATCGATCTCGCCCAGGCCGAGGCGATCGCCGATCTGATCGATAGCTCATCCGAGCAGGCCGCGCGCTCGGCACTGCGTTCATTGCAGGGCGAATTCAGCGCGCGCATTCATGCACTGGTCGAACAATTGACGCAATTGCGCATGTACGTGGAAGCCGCGATCGATTTTCCCGAAGAGGAAATCGATTTTCTCGGCGACGGCAAAATCGCTCGCGCCTTAGCGAATCTGTTAGAGCAGCTCGATGATGTATTGCGCAATGCAAAACAGGGCAGCTTGTTGCGCGAAGGCATGACCATTGTTATCGCCGGCGCGCCGAATGCCGGTAAATCAAGCTTGTTGAATGCATTGGCGGGGCGCGAGAGCGCGATTGTGACGCCGATCGCGGGCACAACCCGCGATGTGTTGCGCGAACATATTCAGATCGATGGCCTGCCACTGCATATCATCGATACCGCCGGTCTGCGCGACAGCAACGACGTCGTCGAGCAGGAAGGTATTCGTCGCGCCTGGCGCGAAATCGAACGCGCCGATCATGTGTTATTCGTGATCGACAGCCAGATCTCGCAAGACATCGACGCCACGGCCCTGTGGCCACTCGATGCGCCAATCGCGCTGCCACAGATTCCGATCACCATCGTGCGCAATAAAAGCGATTTATCCGGCTTGGCTGTCGGTACAACGAACGGCGAGCCAGCAGTAATCACATTGAGTGCAAAAACCGGCAGCGGCATCGAGTTGTTGCGCGAGCACCTGAAAAGCAGCATCGGTTTTAGTGGCACCGGCGAAGGTTCGTTTCTCGCCCGGCGACGACATCTCGATGCGCTGGCGCGCGCGCGCGATCATCTCAGCAACGGCGAACAACAATTACTACATCGTCAGGCTGGCGAGCTGCTAGCGGAAGACTTGCGGCAATGCCAGCGCGCATTGGGCGAAATCACCGGCGATGTCACTGCCGACGATTTACTCGGGCGCATTTTTTCAAGCTTCTGCATCGGGAAATAGTGAACGGCAACACAGCGGCACATTGCTGAAACTGGTATCGCATGTACAATCGCTTCCGAAGGGAATGCACTTACATCAACCGGGATATTCCACCGACTTCCATTGTGCATATGACCATTCGCCAATTTTTGCCCGTCGTGGCCCTGCCGATGTTGCTGGCCAGCTCTCTTAGTTACGCCGTCGATAACGACGATGATCTACTCGAAGAGATTCCCGAAGTACTGACTCCAGTACGTTTGAAACAGCCGCGCACCGAAACGCCCGCCAGCGTCACCGTTATTGAGCATAAGCTGATCGAAGCCAGCGGTATTCGCGAATTACCCGAGCTTCTGCGGTTGGTGCCGGGCATGGCTGTTGGCGCGCGCTCGGGCTGGGATTATGTCGTCAGCTATCACGGCACCAGCCGGCACAACAGCCATCGTATGCAGGTGATGATCGATGGTCGTTCGGTTTATTCGGCCAGTCTCGCGACAATCAATTGGGACGATATTCCGCTCGCGATGGAAGATATCGAGCGCATTGAAGTGACGCGTGGACCAAATACCGCCGCCTATGGTGCCAACGCGTTTCTCGGCATCATCAATATCATCACGAAACATCCCGACGATGGCGCGAAGCTGCGCGTGAAAGCAACCGGCGGTAATAACAACACCGAAGACTATTACGCATCGACGACTGGTCAGACGAACACCGGCAGTTACCGTGTTAGCGCGGCTTCGCGGCGTGATTCAGGCTTCGATTATCGTCAAAACGGCACTGAGCGACGCGATTCGAAAAATCTGCATTTCGTCAACGGCCGCTGGCTGGTGGCACCAACGGCGGAATGGAATCTCGATTTACAGGGGGGCTATAAAAAAGGCATCAACACCGACGATGCCAATGGCTTCGATATCACGCCGCCGGACACCAACGTCGAGAATTATTTTGCGAGTATCAATTCACAGCACTTTCTGACGGCGAATAATTCGCTGAAATGGCAGCTCGATCACACCGGCGCGCGCAGTATTAACGAATGGCGCACCTGCACATCGGCAGCTGCGCTCGATCCCGACCTTCCTTCTTCGGCGCTGGTCTGTGCCGATGTCGACACCAATGTAAAAACGTCGCGCACCGATTTCGATGTGCAAGAAACCTGGCTCAGCGGCGGTAACTGGAAATTGGTGACCGGCGCGCATGCGCAACATCAACGCGTTTATTCGGAAACGTTGTATAGCGGCAGCGCGAGTCGATTGACCTACCAATTATTCAGCAATGTCGAATATCGTTTTTCGCCGCAATGGCTGGCAACCGTCGCCGGCTCGCACGAATATCTCGAAGACGGCGATAAAGAATTTTCGCCGCGCGTGGCGCTGCTATTTCTGCCGAATGAAAATCATTCGGTGCGCGCCGTTTATTCGGAAGCTATTCGGTCACCGGATTTATTCGAAACCCAATTGCGCTGGCACTACATCGCTACCAATGTAAGTACGGTGCCCACGCTTCCCATCACGCTGCCACAAAGCTTTGAATTACCGACGCTGCGTTCGCCAGATAATCTGCATTCCGAAAAAATCCGCTCGCACGAACTCGGATATTACGGCTTATGGATGGATCGCCGTTTACAAGTGGACGTCAAGCTGTATCACGACGATATGGAAGATCTGATCAGCGACAACCCGGCTTACGGTTCGTATGAGCCGGCCAACGACGCTGTGGTGGAGCAAACAGGTTACGAAACCGAGATCAAATTCCTCGCGACTGAAAATCTGCAGATGCATGCGACGTATGCTGTCATCCACTCGAAATCCACGACGCATCTGGAAGAGGATCTCACCCCTCGACATTCAGGCAGCAGCGCAGTGGTTTACGACTTCGGCAATCAGTGGCAGGTTTCAGGCTTTTACTATTACGCGAACCCGATCAACAAAAACAAATTCTCGCGCGCGGATATGCGCTTGGCTAAACAACTGCCGATCCATGCAAGCCGGTTGACGTTAAGTATGACGGTGCAACATTACTTTCAAAAAGATGCCGATTTATTTGACGACAACTTATACGATCAACCGAATCGAGTTTATTTGTCGGCCGATCTAAGCTTTTAACGTTGCGTTTAGGATAAGGGATTGAGGATGCTAAGAAGGATAGGGTGCACCGCGCTGCTGCTATTCGCCTTGCTGCCCATGCTGGCGGAAGCAGCGATTGCGCGCATCGATATCGTGGTGTCGCCGAACAATACGAATTTGCTCGATATGGCCGGCGGTATCGAGCATGCCCTTTCACAGCGTTGGCCCAACCTCTCGGTAAAAATTGCGCATAGTGATAATTACGCGATTACCGACACGCAAACCACGCTGATCGTCGCGATTGGCGATGGCATGTTGCCGTGGCTATCGACACATGCCGGAGAATTTCCATTTTCATTAGCGTTCTACGTCAACTCGGCAGCGTTTGGCGACATCAACAAGGCCGATGGTAAGACCAGCGCGTTGTACCGTGACCAACCGTTGTCGCGACAACTCGAACTGGCAAAATTATTAGTTCCGAATCTGCAGCGCGCGGCAATCATTCACAGCCCATCGGTGGTGCTCGGCAATCTCGATTCGCTGGAGCGGAACAGCCGTGTGCGCATCGCCAACGCGACGCTCCGTAGCGATAACGACTGGGCAAAAATTCTTGCGCAATTGATGCGCGATAACGATGTGCTGCTGGGTATCGACGATCCGCAAATCTACAACAGCAACACCATTCGCAGCATTCTGTTGACCACTTATCGCCACGGCAAAGTATTGATCGGTCCAAGTCGTCCGTTTGTAAATGCCGGTAGTTTGGCTTCGTGCTACACCGCATCGGATCAATATCTGCAACAACTGCTGACGATGATTGCCACTACGCTGCAGGAACAGCGGGTACCACGCCCGCAATTTCCGAAGGCTTATCGCGTCGCCGTCAATCCGCAAGTGGCCGCCTCGCTGGGTTTGAATCTACCGAATGAAGTCGCGCTGACTACCATGCTGCAGCGCAAGCTCGGGGAGTGCGGCGATGATTGCTAGAGACGCATGGCGCAAACTCAAAATTTCGCAGCAGATCACCTTAATCAGCACGGTGCCGATGCTGATTCTCTACATTGCGATTTTCGCGTTCCTGCTTAATGCACGCCTCAACGATCAGGAAACGATGCAGCACGAGCATGGTTCCTTACTCGTCACGCAGCTCGCGGTCGCGAGCGAATTCGCGGTGTTGACCGGCAACGAGCAACAACTGCGCAGCATGCTGCAGCGTTCAGTGAACGGTCCGGTGGCGAATATCACTGTGTGGGACGCACGCGATCGACAATTGGTCACCATCGGCAATCCGAATGCAGCGCGCAACGTCGATGTGTTTCGCAGCGATATTCGCATGGAGCCCATTGCGCTCGATGATGCGGCGTCCAGTGAAATCGCCGCTGCCGCCGGCAATACGATCGGACGTATTGAAATCACGTTGTCGCGCCAGGGTATTACCACCAGCCGCAATCACGCGATTGCTATCAGCCTGCTGGTGGGCGGGCCGATCCTGATCTGCGGCATCGCGCTGGTGTGGTATTTGGGCGAAGGCCTGGCGCGACCGTTGAGCGCGCTGACGGACATTACCGCATCGGTGGCGAAGGGCGATTTATCGGTACGCACTGCCGAAGATGGCGTGGGTGAAATTCGCGTGCTGCAAACATCGGTGAATCAGATGGCGGCAGCCCTCGAGCGAACGCAGGCGCGGCTACAGGAATATGTGCATCAGCTCGATCAGGCACGCATCGCGGCTGAACAGGCGAACGATGCAAAGAGCGAATTCCTCGCGACGATGAGCCACGAACTGCGCACACCGATGAATGGCGCGCTCGGCATGCTCGAATTATTGAAAAATACCGAGTTGGTTCCGCAACAGCAGCAATACGTAAACATCGCTGTCGAATCGACCGAGCATCTGTTGACCGTCGTTAACGATGTTCTCGATTTCTCGCGCATTGAGCGTGGGCTGATGCAGCTGGAACCGATCTACAGCAATATCGGTACATTGTTCGAACAGATCATCGGCTCGTTTCAACTCACGGCACAGCAAAAACATTTACTGCTGCATCGCGATATCGACCCAACCTTATTTGATGTACGACTGCTGGTCGATCCGGCGCGGCTGCGCCAGATCGTCGTCAACCTGCTCGGTAACTCGCTCAAATTTACTTTCGCGGGTTCGGTGCAATTTTTTGCACGCTGTCACTGGATCAACGAGCAAACCCTCGACGTCGAATTCGCGGTGATCGATACCGGCATCGGCATCGCAAAAGAAAAACAAGCGTTGATCTTCCAGCCGTTCCGGCAGGCCGATGGCTCAACCGTGCGCCGCTTTGGCGGTTCCGGCCTGGGTCTGGCGATAGTGCAGAAATTGATTGCGCTGATGAACGCCGATATTCAACTCGACAGCGTGCCGGGACGCGGCTCGACTTTTCGTGTGAAGTTCCAGGCGCCGGCGCGTCAGGCGGCGAGCGCGGAACGCGTTGAAGTGGTGAAACAGCCGTTACCACCGTCCGACATTCTCGTGGTCGAGGACAATGCGATCAATCAGATGGTCGTGGCGAATATGCTCGAAAGTCTGGGATTAAAGGTAAAGACGGCCAACAATGGACTCGAAGCGCTTGAACTGATCGAAAACCATCCGTTCGATCTGATTTTAATGGATTGCCAAATGCCCGAAATGGACGGCTATCAATGCACGCAGCGCATCCGTTGCAACGAACGCCCACATCTCGCCGGCATTCCGATCGTCGCGTTAACCGCGAATGCGATGACCGAAGATCGCGATCACTGTCTCGCAGCAGGTATGAACGACTATTTAAGCAAGCCGGTCACGATGCAGGTGCTGCGCGATAAATTACAACGCTGGCTACGCCCGCAGATCGTCAACAGCTGATCAATCGCGACATACCGAGTTATGCACACGATTGCGATGCGTTTTCCACAATGTGTTTAGCGACTCCGTATGCGACGCGGGAATTTCATTCCTTATTTTCGCTGTCAACGCATAACAATGTGGACAACCGGATCGAAATCTCACAAAACCGGTATTGAAAAGCGCCGCGTTGCGCGACGAGCAAATTCATCCACACCGATACACAGCCGTATACCGTGTGGGCACACCTGTTGTGGGCAGCCTTTTACTTCCGTTAACACGTTGAAATGAAAAAACATTAAACGTTTTTCAACAGGTCTCACGACCCTCATTAGTAACAGTACTTAATCTATTCATACTCACTCATAAGAGACATATTTAATTCATCTAACCTAAGTAATAAATTCACGTTGATGAAATTTTCATCAGCTTCTTGCACGACTAACTGGCTACCGTATAATCGCCACCCCTTTCGAACAGCAATTGCCAGGTGCTTGCGGTGGATTACCCGAAGCGTTTCGATGTCATCGTGATCGGCGGCGGCCATGCCGGCACCGAGGCGTGTCTGGCTGCCGCTCGGCTCGGCTGCGAAACGCTGTTGCTGACACACAATGTCGAAACGCTCGGTCAGATGTCCTGCAACCCGGCGATCGGCGGCATCGGCAAAAGTCATCTGGTCAAGGAAGTCGACGCACTCGGCGGCGCGATGGCGCTGGCGACCGATCGTGGCGGTATTCAATTCCGGATCCTGAACGCGAGCAAAGGTCCCGCAGTGCGGGCGACGCGCGCACAAGCCGACCGCGTGCTGTACAAGGCTGCGATCCGCGCCATTCTCGAAAATCAGCCGAACCTGAGCATTTTCCAACAGGCCGTCGACGATCTGATCGTGCACGGCGATCGCGTCGAAGGCGTTGTCACGCAAACCGGTATTCGCTTCTTCGCCAAATCGGTCGTGTTATGCACCGGCACCTTCCTCGGCGGCAAAATCCATATCGGCCTCGACAACCATTCCGGCGGGCGTGCCGGCGATCCGCCGTCGATCGCGCTCGCGCAGCGGCTGCGCGAATTACCGTTACGTGTCGATCGGTTGAAAACCGGTACACCGCCGCGCATCGATGCGCGCTCGGTCAATTTCGATGGTCTGCAGCAGCAATGGGGCGATACCCCGATTCCGGTGATGAGTTTTATCGGTTCCGCGGCCGAGCACCCCAAGCAAACGTGCTGCTGGGTCACGCATACCAACGAGCGCACGCACGATGTCATTCGTGGCGGCCTCGACCGTTCGCCGATGTATACCGGCGTGATCGAAGGCATCGGTCCGCGCTATTGCCCTTCGATCGAAGACAAAATTCACCGCTTCGCGGATAAAGCCTCGCATCAGATTTTCATCGAACCCGAGGGCCTGAATACGCACGAGTTGTATCCGAACGGCATTTCGACGAGTTTGCCGTTCGATGTGCAATTGCAGCTGGTGCGCTCGATCAAGGGTTTCGAAAACGCGCATATCACGCGTCCCGGCTACGCGATCGAATACGATTACTTCAATCCGCAGGATCTGCAGCACTCGCTCGAGACGCGGCATATTCAGGGGTTGTTTTTTGCCGGCCAGATCAACGGCACCACCGGGTACGAAGAAGCCGCCGCGCAGGGTTTGCTCGCCGGCATCAATGCAGGTTTGCGCGCACAGGATCGTGCCGCCTGGTCGCCGCGTCGCGACGAAGCCTACATCGGCGTCCTCGTCGACGATTTGATTACGCTCGGCACGCGCGAACCGTACCGCATGTTCACCTCACGCGCCGAATATCGCCTGCTGCTGCGCGAAGATAACGCCGATCTGCGGTTGACCGAACAAGGCCGCAAACTCGGCCTGATCGACGACGAGCGCTGGCAGCAGTTCTGCACCAAACGCGAATCAATCGAGCGCGAGCAACAACGGCTGGCGAGTACCTGGATTCAACCGAATACCGCCGAAGCCGATCGCATCAATCCGCTGCTTGAACAACCGATCGCACACGAATACAGCCTGCACGATTTGCTGAAACGTCCGGGCGTCAATTACAGCGATGTGGCATCGCTGAAAAACGCCGCCGAGGTCGATCCGCAGGTCGCCGAGCAGGTGGAAATTCAAATCAAATACGCCGGCTATATCGATCGTCAGGCCGACGAAATCGAACGACTGCGTCGTAACGAAAATATGCTGTTGCCGAAGGATCTGGATTTCAGCGCGATCGAAGGTCTGTCGAACGAAGTCAAACAAAAACTGAGCAACGCGCGCCCGCAAACGTTGGCGCAGGCGTCGCGTATCCCCGGCGTGACACCGGCGGCGGTGTCGCTGTTGCTGATTTATCTGAAAAAACGCGGCCTGCTCGATCGCCCCGACGCCAATCTCATCAGCGCCTGAACATGTCGGATTCGCGCGCGCAATTACAACGTGGTCTTGCGCAATTAGGTTTGTCGCTATCCGAGCACGCACAGCAACAATTGCTCGATTATCTGATGCTGCTGCAGAAATGGAATCGCGCATACAACCTGACGGCGGTGCGCGATCACGATGCAATGATTTCGCGACATTTGCTCGATAGTCTTGCCGTCGCGCCGCATCTGCAGGGCGAGTGCTTTGCCGATGTCGGCACCGGCGCCGGTCTGCCGGGCATTCCGTTGGCGATTGCTTTTCCAGAGCGTCGCTTCGCGCTGATCGACAGTAACGGCAAGAAAATTCGTTTCGTGAAGCAGGCGATCGCTGAGCTCGGTTTGCCGAATGTCAGCGCGTATCAGTGTCGTGTCGAAGAATGGCCGTTGGAAACGCGTTTCGACGCGGTGTTATCGCGCGCGTTTGCATCGCTGCTCGATATGGCACAGAGCTGCGAAAATTTGCTCGCGCCCGGCGGTGCACTGCTTGCATTAAAAGGCGCGTACCCCGATCAAGAATTGAGTGCGTTGCCGGAACGCTATAGAGTCGACGCCTGCGTGCCGTTGCAGGTACCGGCAGAATTGGGTCAGCGGCATCTGCTGACGATTCGACCGATCTAATCGAGCACATTTATTTTTTCAGAGGCAGCGGTGTGGGAAAAATTCTCGCGGTGACCAATCAAAAAGGTGGCGTTGGCAAAACGACCACCTGTGTCAATCTCGCTGCGTCGCTCGCCGCCACCCGCAAAAAAGTGCTGCTGGTCGATCTCGATCCGCAGGGCAATGCGACGATGGGCAGCGGCGTCGACAAGAATGCAGTGTCGCTCAGTATTTACGATGTGCTGGTACATCGCGAGCCGGTGACGGAAGTGGCGCTGCGCTCGGAAAATGCCGGCTACGATTTACTGCCGGCGAACGGCAACTTAACCGCGGCCGAAGTCGAGCTGCTGAATGCCGACGAAAAAGAATTCCGCTTACGCGATGCGCTGGCGATCGAACGCGCCGAATACGATTACGTCATCATCGATTGTCCGCCGTCGCTGAATATGCTGACGGTAAATGCGCTCGCTGCTGCCGATGGCGTGTTGATTCCGATGCAGTGCGAGTACTACGCGCTGGAAGGTTTAACCGCGTTGCTCGATACGATCCAACGCGTGCAACAGGTGTTGAATCCATCGCTGCAAATCGAAGGTCTGCTGCGCACGATGTACGATCCGCGCAATAGTTTGACCAACGATGTATCGGCGCAATTGTCGTCGCATTTTGGCGATCGTGTTTATCGCACGGTAATTCCGCGCAATGTGCGGCTCGCGGAAGCACCCAGTTTCGGTATGCCTGTGTTGAGTTACGACAAGCAATCGAAAGGCGCGCTGGCGTATCTCGCATTGGCCGGCGAAATGCTGCGACGCAACGATAATTACAACGCGGTACCCGCCGCGGGCTAAAAATTATTTTTTCTAACGCGCGCACTCAGGCGCGAAACTGGATATTCGCATTATGAAAAAACGTGGACTGGGACGCGGGCTCGACGCATTGCTCGGCAGCCACAACGCAGCGAAACAACTGGCCGAAGAAACCGCAGTGGTCGAAGCGGGCTCCAGTCAGGATGGGCAGCTGAGAAAAATTCCGGTCGAATTCATCCAGCGCGGCAAATATCAGCCGCGCCGCGATATGAATCAGGAAGCGCTGGAAGAACTGGCTAATTCGATTCGGGCGCAAGGCGTGATGCAGCCGATCGTAGTGCGTCCAATCGGCACCGATAAATACGAAATCATCGCCGGCGAACGCCGTTGGCGCGCCAGCCAGTTGGCCGGTCTCGATACGGTGCCGGTGGTGATTCGCGAGGTGCCCGACGAAGCGGCGATCGCGATGGCGCTGATCGAAAATATTCAACGCGAAGATTTAAATCCGATGGAAGAAGCGATCGCACTATCGCGTCTGCAACAGGAATTTGAATTAACGCATCAGCAGATCGCGGACGCGGTCGGCAAATCGCGCGCGACGGTTACCAATCTGCTGCGGCTGATGTCATTGCGCGAAGACGTGCAACGCCTGCTCGAACACGGCGATCTGGAAATGGGTCATGCACGCGCGTTGTTGAGCCTTTCGCCGGAGCTGCAGGCCAGCACCGCGCAGACCGTCGTCAGCAAAGGTTTGTCGGTACGGCAAACCGAATCGTTGGTGCGCAATCTGCTGGACAATAAACCGGAAAAAAAATCGGAAGCGATCAGCGCCGATGCCGACATCAAACGCCTCGAAGAATCGCTGGCGGCGAAACTCGGTGCCAATGTGCAGATCCAGCACACTGCAAAGGGCAAGGGAAAATTAGTGCTCAGCTACAACAGTCTCGATGAACTCGATGGAATCCTGAGCCATATTCGCTGAGTTTACAGATGTGTCGGTCCGCGATATTGTGGCGGCCGAAAAGCGCAGCACCGAGAGCGCCAAGGCGTAAAAATAAATACGAAATCAATAATTAGCGTTGCTCAAATAGGCGCCGATAAAGCGGTTGAACGGGTGTATCAATGCCCCTATAATGCCGGCCGCTTTACCCGATCGACGACTTTTTATTCATCGATGATCGTAACAGCGATGTAGCTGGCTTGAGGAAGCTGGCCTTTGTTTAACGACAAGGCTTTGCACTATGCGGCGACAACCTGAGACAGCGCAGGTGTGCGCCAATCTCGCCAGACCTCCCGTGGAGAAAATTTACGCGTTGCAGGCAGTGATGCTGACGCTGATTGCTGCGGGATTGTGGTGGGTAAACGCCACCACGGCTTACTCGGTATTACTGGGTGGATTGATTGCGGTTGTCCCCAGTTATTATTTTGCGCGACAAGCCTTTCGCTTTCGCGGCGCGCGGTTCGCTTCACATATCGCGCAGGCGTTTTACGTCGGTGAAACCGGCAAGTTTTTGTTGACTGCCGGTGCGTTTGCGATGGTATTCGCACTGGTGAAGCCGCTGAATGCAGCGGCGCTGTTGCTGGCCTTTCTGGGGATGACATTGTGTCATTGGGCCATCTCGGCGAAATACATAACACGTTGAGTAAACCGTCCTAACACCAAGGTTGTGAGAGCAAACATGGCAGGGGAATCCCAAAGCACTACGGATTACATTCGGCACCATCTCACCAACCTCACCTATGGAAAATTGCCCGAAGGCTATCAGCGCCTCGATCATCACGGCCACGTTGAAGAAACGCTGGGGCATTCCACCTGGACTATCGCCCGCAATGGCCAGGAAGCCAGCGACATGGGCTTCAATGCTATTCACGTCGATTCAATGTTCTGGTCGATTACGCTCGGCGCACTGTTTTGCTTCGCCTTCGCGCGCTTGGCGAAAAAAATTCAGCCTGGCGTGCCGCGCGGTTGGCAGAATCTTGCCGAGATGCTGATCGAATTCATCGATAACACCGTTCGCGATTCGTTCCACCACAAGAACAAATTAATTGCGCCGCTCGCGTTGACGATTTTCACGTGGATCCTGTTGATGAACACAATGGACCTGTTCCCGGTCGATTGGATTCCTCAGCTGATGGCAAAAATCACCGGCAATGAACATTTCTTCTTTAAGGTCGTGCCAACCACCGACCCCAACGTCACACTCGGCATGGCGTTCTCGGTATTCGGATTGATGCTGTTTTTCAGCATCAAGGAAAAAGGCTTGATGGGCTTCGTAAAGGAGCTGACGCTGCATCCTTTCCATGCGCCGAAATGGTACGTCAACGTTTTCCTGATACCGGTCAACCTGATTTTGGAAACGGTCTCGCTGATCGCGAAACCAATTTCGCTCGGCCTGCGGTTGTTCGGCAACATGTACGCCGGTGAAATGATTTTCATCCTGATTGCCGTGATGTTCGGCGCAGGTGTGTTGCTCGCGTTGTTTGCCGGCGTTTTGCAGTGGGCATGGGCGGTTTTCCATATTCTGGTCATCGCGCTGCAAGCTTTCGTGTTCACCGTACTTACCGTCGTCTATATGGCGATGGCGCATACGGTTGAAGATGAACAGCAGGAACACTAACCGTTTTTAACCACAACATTTTTAATTTCAATCAACTGTCGAACTGGAGAAATACCATGGGATTAGCTCTGATCGCTTGCGCACTGCTGATTGGTCTGGGTGCACTGGGTACTGCAATCGGCTTCGGCCTGCTCGGCGGCAAACTGCTCGAAGGCTCCGCGCGTCAGCCGGAACTCGCTCCGATGCTGCAAGGCAAAATGTTCCTGATCGCCGGTCTGCTCGATGCGGTACCGATGATCGGCGTGGGTATCGGCATGTACGTGCTGTTCGTACTCGTGCCGGCGATGGGCGCGTAATCGCGGTCATCAGCCATCCCAATCACTGATACCGAGGTGCCGGCGTGAACATTAATCTCACCCTAATCGGCCAGTCCATCACGTTCTTTTTCTTCGTGTGGTTCTGCTACGCATTCGTGTGGAGCGCAATCCGCAACATGATGGATCAGCGCGCGATGAAAATCGCCGATGGTCTGGAAGCCGCAGACCGCGCCAACCACGATCTCGAGCTGGCCAAAGAAAAAGTTGCACAGCAACTGCGTCAGGCCAAGGAAGAGGCTGCGGCGATTGTCGATGCCGCCAACAAGCGCGGCGTGCAAATCGTCGAGGAAGCGAAGGAACAGGCTCGCCTCGAAGCGGAACGCATCAAAGCCGCAGCAAACGCCGAGATCGAGCAGGAAATGAACCGCGCGAAAGAACAATTGCGCGGCAAAGTGGCGGCGTTAGCTTTGGCTGGTGCAGAGAAAGTGCTGCAGGCATCCATCGACCAGAATCAGCACAAAGCGCTGGTAGAAAATCTGGCCGCAGGTCTGTGAGGCGCCAAGTGAACCTGGTGGAGAGTCCAACATGGCGGAACTAAGCACTCTGGCACGGCCCTACGCAAAAGCGGCGTTCGAATATGCGCTCGCTCAGCAGGATCTCGGCGGCTGGAGCAAACAGCTCGCCACTGCTGCCGCGGTCGCGCAAAGCGCGCCGATGCAAAAGCTATTGAGCTCGCCGTCGAAAACGGCCGACCAGCGCGCGGCGGCTTTACTCGAAGTCTGTGGCGATGTGTTGAGCGCGAAGGTGCAGAACTTTGTACGTGTTCTGGCTGAAAACAAGCGGGTCGAACTGCTGCCGGAAATCTCCACGCTGTTCGAGCAGTTGAAAGCGAATCAGGAGCGGAGTGTCGATGTCGATGTTGTATCGGCGTTTGCGCTCGACAGCGATTTGCAACAGCGTCTTGCGCAGGCATTGCGCAGCAAATTGCAGCGCGAAGTGACGATTAACGCGAGCGTCGACACTTCGCTGCTCGGCGGTGTTCTGGTGCGTGCCGGCGATGTGGTCATCGACGGCTCGGTGCGTGGCAGGCTGGCCAAACTGGCCCAAGCCATGACGTCCTGAACCCACATCGAATTCTTAGACTAGCGAAAATACAGGATCGAGGAACAGAGCATGCAGCAGCTGAATCCATCCGAGATTAGCGAAATTATCAAACAGCGCATCGAGCAGCTCGATGTGTCGTCGGAAGCACGCAACGAAGGTACCGTCGTATCGGTATCGGACGGTATAGTGCGTATCCACGGCCTGACCGACGTGATGTACGGTGAAATGATCGAGTTCGATGGCGGCCGCTACGGCATGGCTCTCAACCTCGAGCGCGACTCTGTCGGCGCCGTAGTATTGGGCGACTACCTGAGCATTGCCGAAGGTCAGAAGTGCAAATGCACTGGCCGCATTCTCGAAGTGCCGATCGGTCCGGAACTCGAAGGCCGCGTGCTTGACGCGCTCGGCAACCCAATCGATGGCAAAGGCCCGTTGAACAACAAGCTGACTGACGCGATCGAGAAAGTCGCGCCGGGCGTTATCTGGCGTAAGTCGGTCGACCAGCCGGTGCAGATCGGTCTGAAAGCGATCGACGCGATGGTGCCGATCGGACGCGGCCAGCGCGAATTGATCATCGGCGATCGCCAGATTGGTAAAACTGCCGTCGCGGTCGATGCGATCATCAACCAGAAAAGCTCTGGTATTAAATGTATCTATGTAGCGATCGGCCAGAAGGCTTCGTCGGTTGCCGCCGTCGTGCGCAAGCTCGAAGAGCATGGCGCCATGGCTCATACCGTCGTCATCGCAGCGACGGCGTCCGATCCGGCATCGATGCAATATCTCGCAGCCTTCGCAGGCTGCACGATGGGCGAGTACTACCGCGATCGCGGTCAAGACGCGCTGATCATTTATGACGATCTGACCAAACAAGCGTGGGCGTATCGCCAGATTTCATTGCTGCTGCGCCGTCCGCCGGGACGCGAAGCGTACCCTGGCGACGTGTTTTATCTCCACTCGCGCCTGCTCGAGCGCGCTGCGCGCGTCTCTGAAGAATACGTCGAGAAGTTCACCAACGGTGAAGTGACGGGTAAAACCGGTTCGTTGACCGCATTGCCGATGATCGAAACGCAGGCCGGCGACGTTTCGGCGTTCGTACCGACCAACGTAATTTCGATCACCGACGGCCAGATCTTCCTGGAGTCGAGCCTGTTCAACTCCGGCGTGCGCCCGGCGATGAACGCTGGTATTTCGGTATCGCGTGTCGGCGGTGCTGCGCAGACCAAGATCATCAAGAAACTCGCCGGCGGTATCCGTACCGCGCTCGCGCAATACCGCGAACTGGCGGCGTTCTCGCAGTTTGCATCTGATCTTGACGATGCGACGAAAGCGCAGCTCGATCATGGCCAACGCGTTACCGAGTTGATGAAGCAGAAGCAGTACTCGCCGCGCTCGATCGCCGAAATGGGCCTGATGCTGTATGCAGCAAACGAAGGCTACCTGAAAGACGTCGACGTGAAGAAAGTGCTCGATTTCGAAGCTGCGCTGTTGGCGTATGCACACAGCGAGCTCGGCGATGTTATGAAACAAATCGTTGCGACCGGCGACTGGAACGGCGATATCGAAGCCAAGTTCAAAACGACGATCGAGAAATTCAAAGCGACACAAACCTGGTAATACGGCGCGCCTGAGCCGGAGTGTTAGATCTCCGGCGCGGGCGCGGACTGAACGAATCCTTTCGTTTTAAGTAAGCGTTTGAGGGAACCTCATGGCAGGCGCCAAAGAGATCCGCACACAGATTTCGAGCATCAAAAGCACGCAGAAAATCACCAGTGCTATGGAAATGGTGGCTGCGAGCAAAATGCGCAAAGCACAGGAACGCATGCAGGTAGGCAAGCCCTACGCGCAGCGCATTCGCAGTGTGATTGGCCATATCGCCAACGCCAATCCGGAATACAGGCATCAATACATGGTCGAGCGCGAAGTGAAGCGCGTCGGCTTTATCGTCATTTCCACCGATCGCGGTCTGTGTGGCGGCTTGAACATCAACCTGTTCAAGGCATCGATTCGCGCGATGAAGGAATGGGCGGATCAGGGCGTGCAGAACGACCTGTGCCTGATCGGCGGAAAGGGCGCGGGCTTTTTCCGCAGCGTCGGCGGCAACGTGGTTGCGGCTATTCGCGACATCGGCGAAACACCGTCGATGGCCACGCTGATCGGCAGCGTCAAAGTAATGCTCGATGCGTACAGCGAAGGCCGTATCGATCGCCTGTATCTGGTGGGCAACGAATTCGTTAACACCATGACGCAGACGCCGTACGTACAGCAATTGCTGCCGCTGCTGCCCGATAAAGATCAGAAGCTGAAGCATCACTGGGATTACATCTACGAGCCCGATGCTAAAGAGCTGCTCGAAGGCTTGTTGACCCGCTATATCGAATCGCAGGTGCACCAGGCAGTCGTCGAAAACGGCGCGGCGGAACAGGCGGCGCGAATGATTGCGATGAAGAACGCAACCGACAACGCGGGCGACCTGATCGGCGGCTTGCAGCTGGCGTACAACAAAGCGCGGCAGGCAGCGATCACGCAGGAGCTGGCGGAAATCGTCGGCGGCGCGTCGGCAGTTTGATCGATCGAAATTTGCAGATAGACCGAATTTAAAGCTTGAAAAAGTAGAGGAACCGGACATGAGTAGCGGACGTATCGTACAAATCATCGGCGCCGTTATCGACGTGGAATTCCCGCGCGATGCCGTACCGCAGGTTTATGACGCGCTGAAAGTCGAAGGCGGTCTGACCCTGGAAGTGCAACAGCAGCTCGGCGACGGCATCGTTCGCACGATCGCGCTGGGTTCCTCGGAAGGTTTGAAGCGCGGCCTGCCGGTGGAAAACACCAAAGAAGGCATCAAGGTGCCGGTCGGTAAAGAAACCCTCGGCCGCATCATGGACGTCCTCGGCAATCCGATCGACGAAGCCGGTCCGATCGGCGAACAAGACCGCATGGTCATCCACCGCAAGGCGCCGAAATACGAAGAGCTCGCGGCATCGGCCGATCTGCTCGAAACCGGCATCAAGGTCATCGACCTGGTCTGCCCATTCGCAAAAGGCGGCAAGGTCGGTCTGTTCGGCGGCGCCGGTGTCGGCAAGACCGTCAACATGATGGAGCTGATCAACAACATCGCGAAGGCGCACTCGGGTCTGTCGGTATTTGCCGGCGTCGGCGAGCGGACTCGCGAAGGCAACGACTTCTACCACGAGATGAAAGACTCGGGCGTTCTCGACAAAGTGTCGATGGTGTACGGCCAGATGAACGAGCCGCCGGGAAACCGTCTGCGCGTTGCCCTGACCGGTCTGACCATGGCGGAAAAATTCCGCGACGAAGGCCGCGACGTTCTGCTGTTCATCGACAACATTTACCGTTACACGCTGGCCGGGACCGAAGTATCGGCGCTGCTCGGCCGGATGCCGTCCGCAGTAGGTTATCAGCCGACGCTGGCCGAAGAGATGGGCGTGCTGCAAGAGCGCATCACCTCGACCAAGAATGGCTCGATCACCTCGATCCAAGCTGTTTACGTACCTGCGGATGACTTGACCGATCCGTCGCCCGCGACCACCTTCGCGCACTTGGATTCGACCGTTACGCTGAGCCGTGACATCGCTGCTAAAGGTATTTATCCAGCGGTCGATCCGCTCGATTCGACCTCGCGTCAGCTCGATCCGTTGATCATCGGCAGCGAGCATTACGAAGTCGCGCGCGGCGTACAGACCGTGTTGCAGCGTTACAAGGAACTGAAAGACATCATCGCGATTCTCGGTATGGACGAGTTGTCGGAAGACGATAAACAAGTCGTATTCCGCGCCCGTAAGATCGAGCGCTTCCTGTCGCAGCCGTTCCATGTCGCCGAAGTATTCACCGGCTCGCCGGGCAAATACGTACCGCTGAAAGAAACCATCCGCGGCTTCAAAGGCATTCTCGCTGGCGAATACGATCACCTGCCGGAACAAGCGTTCTACATGGTCGGTACGATCGACGAAGTCATCGAAAAAGCGAAAAAGCTGTAAGCGCTAGCGAACGAGGCAAGAGACATGGCCATGACACTCCATTGCGACATCGTCAGTGCAGAAGAAGCGATTTTTTCCGGGCTGGCACAAATGGTGGTCGCGCACGGCACGCTCGGCGATCTGGGTATCGAGTACGGCCATGCTCCGCTGCTGACGTCGCTGGAGCCTGGTCCTGTTCGAGTCAAAACGCAGGGCGGCGAAGAACAAGTGTTCTACGTGTCCGGCGGTTTCCTCGAAGTGCAACCTGGCATGGTGTCGATTCTCGCCGACACCGCGTTGCGGGCGCAGGATCTCGATGAAGCCGCTGCACTCGAAGCGCAGAAAGCCGCCGAACTGGCTTTGGCGGACAAGCAGGGCGATATCGATTACACCCGTGCCGCCGCCGAACTCGCTGCGGCCGCTGCGCAGCTGCGCACGATCCAGCAAATCCGCAAAAAGATGGGTAAATAGCGGCACAACACGAGGCTGCAATGTAACAGTTGCAAAATGAAAGGGCGGTCGCATGGCCGCCCTTTTTTATTTGGGCTACAGTTGCGAAACGCTTTTTGGGGCGAACGCATCGCGACAGCACCGTTTATATATCTGCAATTCGAAAGAAAGGGACTGATCCGTGTCACTCGAAGTCATTATCCTCGCCGCCGGTCAAGGTACACGCATGCGCTCGGCGCTGCCGAAAGTCCTGCATCCGCTCGCCGGCAAACCGCTCGTTCACCACGTCATCGACACCGCGAATGCGCTTGGCGCAAAAGCGATTCACACCGTCATTGGCCACGGCGCTGAAAAAGTAAAAACGCAGCTGAGCAAACTGCCGACGCAATGGGCAATGCAGGAGCAACAACTCGGCACTGGTCACGCCGTTGCGCAAGCGACACCGAACGTCGCCGACGACAGCATCGCGCTGGTGTTATACGGCGACGTGCCACTGGTTAAAGCGGATACTCTGCAGAAATTATTGGCGGCGGTGAACAACGAACAAATGGCGCTACTCACCGTGACGATGGATGACCCCACCGGCTACGGTCGCATCGTCCGCGACGCGCAACAGCGCATCGTTGCAATCGTCGAACAAAAAGACGCGAGCGACGAACAGAAAAAAATTCGTGAAGTGAACACCGGCATTCTCGCCGCGCCAGCGCACCTGCTGAAACAATGGCTACCGCAACTCGAAGCGAACAACGCGCAGGGCGAATACTATCTGACCGATATCATCAGTCTTGCGGTGAAGCAGGGCATCAACGTCGTCGCACAACAACCGCAAGCGCAATGGGAAGTGCAGGGCATCAACAATCGCCTGCAACTCGCCGAACTAGAGCGTCAGCATCAACGCAATATCGCCGATGAATTGATGACGAACGGCGCGACGCTCGCCGATCCAGCGCGCATCGACGTGCGCGGAAAACTCGTCACCGGCCGCGATGTATTTATCGATATCAATTGCGTGTTCGAAGGCGAAGTCGTACTCGGCGATAACGTGCGTATCGGCCCGAATTGCGTGATTCGCAACGCGCGTATTGCCGACAACGTCGATATCGAATCGCATTCGTTAATCGACGACGCAATCATCGGCGCAGAGGCGCATGTCGGCCCCTTCGCGCGTCTGCGCCCCGGCACGGAGCTCGCAGCAAAAGCAAAAATCGGCAATTTCGTCGAAACGAAAAAAACGTATATCGGCGTTGGCTCGAAAGTAAATCACCTGACCTATGTCGGCGATTGCACAATCGGTGTCAATGCGAATATCGGCGCCGGCACGATTACCTGCAATTACGACGGCGTGAATAAATTTAAAACTGAAATCGGCGATGGCGCATTCATCGGCTCGAACAGTTCGTTGGTGGCGCCGGTGTCGATTGGCAAAAACGCCACCGTTGGCGCTGGCTCGACGATTACTTCGAATGTGCCCGATGAACAACTCGCGGTAGCGCGCGGCAAACAACGCAATCTGGAAGGCTGGAAACGGCCAACAAAAAAATCGTAACCGGAGAAACGAGATTATGTGTGGCATTGTAGGCGCAGCAGCGCATCGTGAAGTCGCCCCGATTCTGATCGAGGGCCTGCGCCGACTCGAATATCGCGGTTACGATTCCGCCGGCGTCGCGATTATCGATAGCGACAAACATATCGGTTGCTACAAACGCGTCGGCAAAGTGGCGGTGCTCGGCGAAGCGCAGCAGCACGAACCGTTGCGCGGCCATACCGGTATTTCGCACACGCGTTGGGCTACGCACGGCAAGCCGACCGAAGCGAATGCGCATCCGCATATTTCGAACGATACGCTCGCGCTGGTGCACAACGGCATCATCGAAAATCACGAAGAGTTGCGCAGCCGCCTGCAAGGGCTTGGTTACGAATTCAAATCGCAAACCGATACCGAAGTCATCGTGCATCTGCTGCATTATTTAATGCGCGACGGCAAATCGCTGCTCGATGCATTAAAGGAAGCGGTGCATGAACTTGAGGGCGCATACGGTGTTGCCGTCATTCACGCCGACGAGCCAAACACAATTATTTGCGCACGCAGCGGCAGCCCGCTCGTGCTCGGCCTCGGGCTTGGCGAAAACTTTTTGGCATCCGATCAACTTGCACTGCGGCAAGTCACCGATCGCTTTATTTATCTCGACGAAGGCGACATCGCCGAAATCACGCCGGAAAATTATCGCATCTGGGATAAAAACGGCGTCGCGCAGCAACACGCTGTCGTGCAAATCAACGACACAATTGACTCCGGCGACAAAGGCGCATTCCGCCACCACATGCTGAAAGAAATTTTCGAGCAACCGAAAGTTGTCGCGAATACGTTGCAGGGCCGCATCGGTACGCGTGCAATTCTTGAAGAAGCATTCGGCATCGAAGCGAAAGCGATTCTCGACAAAACCAAAGCCGTGCAAATTGTTGCGTGCGGCACCAGCTATCACTCCGGCCTCGTCGCAAAATACTGGATCGAAGCACTCGCCGGTGTGCCGTGTCACGTCGAAATCGCCAGCGAATTTCGCTATCGCAAATTCGTCGTCAGCCCCGACACATTATTCGTCTGCATTTCGCAATCGGGCGAAACCGCCGATACGCTCGCCGCATTGCGCCTCGCTAAATCGTCGGGCTTCGCATCGACAATGGCAATCTGCAACGTCGCGCAATCATCGTTGGTGCGTGAATCCGATTTAGTGTTGATGACACAAGCCGGTGTTGAAATCGGCGTCGCGTCGACAAAAGCATTCACCACGCAATTGGTTGCATTGCTGCTGCTTGGCATCGCGCTCGGCCGCCGTCACGCGCTCAGCGCAAAAGACGAAGAACACATCGTGCATGCGTTGCATAACCTGCCCGAACAACTCGAACAGGCGCTCGCGCAAAACGCCGAAATCGAAAATGTCGCCGAATCGTTCGTCGAAAAACACCATTCGCTGTTTTTAGGTCGCGGCATCATGTGGCCGGTCGCAATGGAAGGCGCGCTGAAACTGAAAGAGATTTCGTACATTCATGCTGAAGCTTACGCCGCCGGCGAACTCAAACACGGCCCGCTCGCATTGGTCGATAGCGACATGCCAGTTGTAGCAGTCGCACCGAATGACGAACTGCTCGAAAAACTCAAATCGAATTTGCAGGAAGTTTCGGCTCGCGGCGGACAATTATTTGTATTCGCCGACAAAGACGCCGGCTTTAAAAACGAAAGCGGCGTGCGCGTGATCAACGTACCGCATGTCACCGATGTAATCGCGCCGATTATCTACACAATTCCGCTGCAATTG
>CAMLJR010000012.1 GCA_946480345.1 uncultured Spongiibacteraceae bacterium | reverse complement strand
GATTGGCGATGCAATTGTCGTGTCTTCGATGAAATCACCCAAGTGCGAATCTTCGTCATCGCCAATCGGTGTTTCCATCGAGATCGGCTCTTTCGCGATTTTCAAAACCTTGCGCACTTTGTCTTCGGGCATTTCCATGCGTTCACCGAGTTCTTCCGGCGTCGGCTCGCGTCCCATTTCCTGGAGCATTTGTCGCGAAATACGGTTCAGCTTGTTGATCGTTTCGATCATGTGAACTGGAATACGAATTGTGCGCGCTTGATCCGCGATTGAACGGGTAATTGCCTGACGAATCCACCAGGTCGCGTACGTCGAGAATTTATAGCCGCGACGGTATTCGAATTTATCAACCGCTTTCATCAAGCCGATATTGCCTTCCTGAATCAGATCGAGGAATTGCAAACCGCGGTTGGTGTATTTTTTCGCGATAGAAATAACGAGGCGAAGGTTAGCTTCGACCATTTCTTTTTTCGCACGGCGTGCGCGCGCTTCGCCGATCGACATGCGGCGATTGATTTCTTTGATATCGGCGATCGTAAGATCGGTTTCTGCCTCGATCTGTTTGACGCGCTGTTGCACCGACAGAATGCGATCTTTATTTTGATTGAGCTTGCTCGAATAGCCTTTGCGTGCAGCGATGTGTTTTTCAACCCATTCCGGATTCGATTCGCTGCCTTGGAAATCGCGAATGAACTGCTTGCGATCCATGCCGCTTTCGCGCACGCAAATTTGCATGATTTCTTTTTCGAGTTCGCGAATCGTAGTGAGCGTGTCGCGCACACGAGCGGTCAGCGGATCGAATGTGCGTGGTGTCAGCTTGAAGAATTTAAATACTTCGCCGAGTTGCACCAGTTCCTTCGCGGTCTGTTTGCTGTAACGGCCATTTTTCTTGATCGACTTTTCGACTTTTTCGTACTGATCGCGCAATGCGGTAAAGCGAATGCGTGCTTCTTCCGGATCGGGGCCGTTCTCGGTGCTTTCTTCTTCGTCACTCGCGCCTTCGGTTTCTTCCTCTTCGGCTGCGGCTTCTTCCTCGATCGGGATTTCTTCAGTCGGCGGCGCAACTTGCTCAACCGGGTCGAGATAACCGACGAGAATGTCGCCCAGGCGACGACCTTCCGGTCCTACCTTGTCGTACTCATCGAGCAGATTTTTTACCGTTCCGGGAAAGAAGGCGAGCGCGGCCATTAGCTCGCGAATGCCTTCTTCTATGCGCTTGGCGATGACGATTTCGCCTTCGCGCGTGAGCAATTCGACGGTGCCCATTTCACGCATGTACATACGTACTGGGTCGGTGGTGCGGCCGGCTTCGGTTTCGACAGCGGCGAGCGCAGCAGCGGCTTCGGCGGCTGCAATATCGTCTGGGGATTCGTTGTCGGCGAGCAGCAGAGTATCTGCGTCAGGTGCTTCTTCGAACACCTGAATGCCGAGATCGTTAATCATCTGGATAATATCTTCGACCTGTTCGGGGTCTGAGATATCTTCCGGCAGATGATCGTTGACCTCTGCGTAAGTCAGAAATCCCTGCTCTTTGCCTTTGGCAATAAGTTCTTTGAGCCGGGATTGCTGCTGTTCCGTATCACTCATGCTGTTTTCCCTTGTAAAGGGTTAAAAATTTAGCCCGCCATTATAACTCAAGCGGGAAATGGCCGGCTAGGTAAGTGGGGTGTCGGAGTGTCATTTGCAATGCCCGCAGGGCACTATTTCCCGTGTTTATGTGAAAGCAACTGGGTGAGTTGTTGCTTTTCTTCGGGGCTGAGCTCAGCGTAGCCCGCGTGCTGAAGTTTGTCGAACAGCGCATCTAATTGAAATTCAACGTGAGTTTGTTCAAGTCGGCGGAGGGTATCCGTCAGCTCGGATTCGACACCTTCCTCGGTTGCAAGGTTCAGTTGATCGACGTTTTCGAGTAGCAGGCTGACCTGATTGAACGCTTCTTCGACGTGATGGCGCCATGGTTCGTCGTACCAGTGGCCGAGCAGTACGTGAGTGTTTGCTTCTGGTCGCTTATGGAGTAAGTCGAGCAGATCTCTCAGCAGTGCGGCTGCGTCGCCATCGAGATGACCGAGCTGGCTCGGTTCGGGTGCTCGTTGCGCGAGACGGGGGTGGAGCAATAAAAGTCCGGTCGCATACAGCACTGGATTGCGTCGAATTTCGGTGCGCGGCGGCAGTGGACGACGCTGGCGCGGCGCAAACTCTTGTGTTGAAGCGGGTTGCGTTGCGGCAACGGGTTCCGCGTGCAGTAGCGAAGTCAACTTCTCGCTGCTTAAGCCGGTGCGTTGCGCGAGCGCTTGTAGCATCAGCTGCTTGAAGACGCCCTCGGGTAACTTACCGATCAGCGGTGCGGCGAGTTTGCTGAGACGGGCGCGACCTTCCAGGCTGTTTTGATCGATATCTTCGCCGATCGAATCGAACAGGTAGTCCGCCAGAGGTTGAGCGGAGTCGAGGCGACGTTCGAACGCCGCCGTACCTTCGGCGCGGACGAGGCTGTCGGGGTCTTCTCCTTCGGGGAGAAATAAGAAGCGTGCTTGTCGGCCGTCTTCCATGACCGGTAACGCCGATTCAAGCGCGCGGCGAGCAGCTTGCCTGCCGGCATTGTCGCCGTCGAAGCAGAACACGACTTCGGAGCAGAGCCGGAAAACCTTTTGCAGATGCTCGGTACTCGTTGCAGTGCCTAGCGTCGCGACTGCATACGGAATCCCGAACTGCGCCAGCGCGACGACATCCATATAACCTTCAACGACGACCAGGCGCTGCAGATGTCGTACCGCCTTGCGCGCCTGATACAAGCCGTAGAGCTCGCGACCTTTATGGAAAATGGCCGTTTCCGGCGAGTTCAGATATTTCGGCTTGTCGTTGTTCAGCACTCGGCCGCCGAAAGCGATTACACGGCCGCGGCTGTCGACGATCGGAAACATGATGCGATCGCGAAAGCGGTCGTAGCTTTTGTTGTCTTCTTCTTTAACGACGAGCATCCCGCTGTCGAGCAGCAGTTTGCGCTCGCTTTCGTTTTTACCGAGCGTTTGCAGCAGGTTGTCCCAGCCCGGCGGGGCGAAGCCGATGCCGAAGTCGCGTGCGATGGTGCCGCTCAATCCGCGGCCTTTCAGATACTCGACGGCGCGCTGTGATTGCGGATGATGGCGCAGCTGCTCGCGGTAATAACGGGCTGCGGCTTCGAGAATTTGATAGAGATCGCGCTGGCGTTCCTGTTGACGCGTGACCTGCTCGGGCTGTTCTTCGCGTGGTACTTCGAGGCCGGCAAGGCTCGCGAGCGTTTCGACGGCGCGCGGAAAATCGACGCGGTCGTAATCCATCACGAACCCGAGTGCATTGCCTCCCGCACCGCAGCCGAAGCAATAGAAAAATTGTTTATCCGGGCTGACGCTGAATGAGGGGGTTTTTTCGTCGTGAAACGGACAGCGGGCGGTGTAGTTGCGGCCGCTTTTTTTCAGCGGCACGCGGCGGTCGATGACTTCGACGATATCGACCCGTTCCAGCAGGTCATCGATAAATGCTTGCGGAATGCGACCGGCCATTAGCGTGCTTTTTTAAGAGTTAGGACTGCTGATAATGGGAGGCGTCACTTTAGCGCGCATGGCCGGTTTCGCCTATGCGCGACCCGAAAGTGTGGGCGGTTTGTTTTAGCCGAGGCGAGCCTTGACCAGCTTGCTGACTGCCGCCATATCGGTGCGGCCTTGCGCGGCTGGTTTGATGATCGCCATCACTTTGCCCATGTCCGCGGCGCCGGTAGCGCCCGTTTCGGCAATCGCGCGATCGATCAGCGCGGCGATTTCGGCATCGCTGAACGGTTGCGGGAGAAACTCTTCGACAACCTTCAGCTCTTGCGCTTCTTTATCGGCGAGATCGCTGCGACCGGCATTGCTGAATTGATTGATAGAGTCGCGGCGCTGCTTGGCGATTTTGTCGAGCACAAGCAGAGCGCGGGCGTCATCGACTTCGATGCGCTCGTCAACTTCAATACGTTTGATGTCGGCCAGAATCATGCGGATCGCGCTGAGGCGATCCTTTTCTTGCGCTCGCATGGCCGCTTTCATCGCGTCGGTGAGACGTGCTTTCAGCGTAAAGTCGGCCATGAAGGATGACGATCCGAGATTAGAACGGACGCTGCAGTTTTTTAGCTTCGCGCTGAAGTTTTTTCAGGTGGCGTTTAACAGCGGAAGCAGCTTCGCGCTTGCGTACGGTGGTGGGCTTTTCATAAAACTCGCGACGACGAACTTCGGCGAGAACACCGGCTTTTTCACAGGAACGTTTGAAACGGCGCAGTGCTACGTCGAACGGCTCGTTGTCTTTCAGTTTTACTGAGGGCATGTTTCTGATCCGCAGTTGCAATAATAAGGAACGGTGGATGGTCCACCGGAGGCCGCGCATTCTAAACTGCACTTCTCCGAATTGCAAAGCCATCGCACAAGCCTGCCGACTGCGATTCAGAAACGGTGCTGGCTGGCGGCGGCTGGGCTCAGCCGCTATGATGCGCTCCCCCTGCCAGCCCGAGGCCATGCCTCTTCACGTGAGCGATTCCATGCGAGTACTGGGCATCGAAACCTCTTGCGACGAAACCGGCGTGGCTATCTACGATAGCGAGCGTGGTCTGCTCGCGGATGCACTGTTCAGCCAGATCGCGTTGCATCGCGAATACGGCGGTGTAGTGCCGGAGCTGGCATCGCGTGATCACGTGCGCAAGTGCCTTCCTTTAATACGCGAAGTGCTCGCTACCGCCCAACTGCAACCCGATCAGATCGACGCTATCGCCTACACGTCAGGCCCCGGCCTCGTCGGCGCGTTGATGGTCGGTGCCTGCATCGGGCGCAGCCTTGCCTATGCGTGGCAGGTGCCGGCGCTCGGTGTTCACCATATGGAAGCGCATTTACTCGCTCCCATGCTGGAAGCAGAACCTCCGCAGTTACCTTTCGTCGCATTGTTGGTTTCGGGCGGGCACACGCAATTGGTGCGCGTAGCCGGCATCGGTCGCTATGAGTTGCTCGGCGAATCGCTCGACGATGCAGCCGGCGAGGCGTTCGATAAATGCGCGAAGATGCTCGGTCTGCCGTATCCGGGCGGACCGGAGCTGGCGAAATTGGCGGAGCAGGGCGATCCTAGCTTCGATTTCCCGCGGCCGATGTTGAATCGCCCTGGCCTCGATTTCAGTTTCTCCGGTTTGAAAACCGCCGTGCTTACAGCGATTCGCGAACGGACGTCGGTTGCCGGTGTAATCGATCCGCAAGTGCGGGCCGATATTGCAGCATCTTTTCAAGCGGCCGTCGTTGAAACATTGTCGGTAAAAGCGCAGCGTGCATTGCAGCAAACCGGTTTAAAAACGTTGGTGATGGCGGGAGGCGTTAGCGCGAATCGCGAACTGCGCCGCGTGCTCGAACGCGATCTCGCAGCATTCGATGCAAAAGTGTTTTACGCGCGCCCACAATTTTGCACCGATAACGGCGCGATGATCGCGTATGCGGGCTGCCAGCGTTTACTGGCGAATCAGCACGACGCGCTCACTATCAACGTGCGTGCACGTTGGCCATTAATCGAATTGCCTGCCGTCGATTTCATAGGCGCGTAAATGGATACCGTATTTATTCGGGAATTAACGATCGAAGCGATTATCGGCATATACGATTGGGAGCGCAGTGTGCGCCAGCGTATCGTGCTCGATCTCGAACTCGCCTGCGATATTCGGCGCGCCGCAGCCAGTGAAAACATCGACGATACGCTCGACTACCATGCGATTTCGCTGCGCCTCGACGAATTCGTTAGAGCGCAGCAGTTTCGTTTGCTCGAAACGCTTGCAGAGCAATGTGCGGAATTGTTGCAGCGCGAATTTAACGTAGCGTGGCTGCGTCTGCATGCGGCGAAGCCTACGGCAATTGCCGCCGCGAGCGCAGTGGGCGTTTGTATCGAGCGCGGAGTGAAGCCAGCGTGACTCGGGTATATATCGGCATCGGCAGTAACATCGAACGCGAAATCCATATTCGCGCCGCGCTCGATCGACTGAGCGAAATATTCGGAGCGTTAACGATTTCGCCCGTGTATGAAAGCGAAGCCATCGGTTTCGATGGCGATGCGTTTTTCAATCTGGTTGTCGGCGTCGATACGGAGCTGGCGCTTAATGATTTGCTGGATCTGTTGCGCGCCATCGAAGTCGAAAACGGCAATATCGGCAATCTACCGAAGTTCAGTGCGCGCTCGCTTGATTTGGATTTATTGGTCTACGGTGCAAGCAACGGAATATTTCAAGGCGTAGCGTTACCGCGCGCCGATATCGTCGATTACGCCTATACCCTATGGCCGCTCACCGACATCGCCGGTGGCGAGATACATCCCGCGCTGGATTTGTCTTATCACGTTTTGCGTGAACAATTTACCGGCACCCAAAAACTGTGGCCGGTGACATTCATATGGCGGGGCAACGATTTGTCCGCATTGTTTTCTGCGCAACGCGCGGGTTGAGCGCAGATAGGCGCGCAGTACCACGATCAAAACTGCTTTGCAGCAATCCTCTTATCGATGCTCATTCATCGCCATTGATTTTCGATCGCGCGTAAACGTTCTAGCCGCAATTGATCCCCGAGTGCTTTACCGCTGAAACCCTGCGAGATCAGCGCGTGAGTTGTGACCGCCGCTGCGATCTTTTGCAACGCTTCAAGTCGTTTCGTTTTTACTGCCGAAATGTCGAGAGCGCGCGCGACGCAAAGCAATTGCACAAAGCGTTCAGGGCGACGCCATGCATCGGTGCTATCAAATAAGGCCAGCGCTTTTTCTGCGCTATCGCAGCCGATAATTGTTTCGATATGCGTGACCGCGAGCAGCGTGAGATCGCGGCAATCATTTGGCGTTTTAATCCGTGCACAAAATGCAATTGCCGCGTTGCGTTCGAGCTGTGCGCAAAGAGCGGCGAAACGAACCGCGACACTTTTCGATAACTCGGCCGCACGTGTCAGATTGTCGAAAGGCAGGGTTTCGAGTTCCGGACACAAGCGTGCAAGCGCGCCGCATTGGCGCAGTACATCGAAATATACGGCGGGATCGCGTTCGAGCAATGCGCGTTCGGTTTCCTTCCACACGCGTTCGGCGACCAGGTGCTCAATTTCACCCGCGGCGACAATTGTTTTCATCAACGCTAGCGTTTCATCGGCGATGCGAAAGCCGAGATGGAAGTAACGTGCAGCGAATCGTGCAACACGCAATACGCGTAGCGGATCTTCGGCGAATGCCGGTGCGATGTGGCGCAATAAGCGTTGTTGCAAATCGCGTTGGCCGCCATACGGGTCGATCAGATTGCCGTGCTCATCCTCGGCGATGGCATTGATCGTTAAATCGCGCCGTTCGAGATCTTGTTCCAGGGTGACGTCGGGGCTGCTGTAAAACGTGAAGCCGTGATAGCCATGACCGCTCTTGCGCTCGATGCGGGCGAGTGCATATTCCTCACGCGTATCCGGATGTAAAAAAACAGGGAAATCGCGACCGATCGGTTTGAAGCCCAAATGCAGCATTTCTTCGGGCGTGGCACCAACCACAACCCAGTCGTGTTCGTGATGCGGATAACCTAATAATTTATCGCGGACGGCGCCGCCGACGAGATAGCACTGCATCGAAAGAATTCGTAAGAAAAGATGCGCGCAGTATAGAACGTCTAAACCGCCGCTGCTTCGTCGTCCTCAGGAGGGCAGTGGTATGAGGCGGTGATTTGGCCATCCTGCACCGATTTTAAATGCACGTCGAAGCCCCACAGACGATGCAGATGCTTCATCACCTCCTGTGTGTTGTCATCGAGAGGGCGACGATTATGTTGCGTATGTTGCAGATACATCGCACGGTCGCCGCGCATGTCGATATCAACCACTTGAATATTGGGTTCGCGATTGCCGAGGTTGTACTGGCCGGCAAGTTGTTCACGCACTATGCGATAACCCTCGTCGTCATGTATGGCGGCGATTTCAATTTCCGATTGTTCATCATCGTCGAGGACATTAAACAATTTCATATCGCGAATTACCTTGGGCGACAGGAATTGTTGAATGAAGCTTTCGTCCTTGAAATTGCGCATCGCGAATTGCAGTGTTTCGCGCCATGGCGTGCCGGCGATGTCCGGGAACCAGCGCTTATCTTCATCGGTAGGATTTTCGCAGATGCGACGAATATCGCTCATCATGCTGAAGCCCAACGCGTATGGGTTAATGCCGTTGTAATACGGGCTGTCGAATCCGGGCTGAAACGTGACGCTGGTATGCGATTGCAGAAACTCGAGAATGAAGCCATCGGTTACTCGGCCGCGATCGTACAGTTCGTTCATCAGCGTGTAATGCCAAAATGTTGCCCAGCCCTCGTTCATTACCTGGGTTTGTCTTTGCGGATAAAAATACTGAGCGATTTTTCGCACAATCCGGATGATTTCGCGTTGCCAGGGTTCGAGTAATGGCGATTTTTTTTCGAGAAAATACAACAGGTTTTCCTGCGGCTCATCAACAAATGGTTTTTGCTTGTGATTCTTGCGCTCGGCTTTTGTCGTCGGAATCGTTCGCCACAAATCATTGACCTGTTGTTGCAGGTACTCCTCGCGTTCTTCCTGCCGGCGTTGCTCTTCTTCTGCGGAAATGGGATGGGGGCGTTTATAGCGATCGACGCCGTAATTCATCAGCGCGTGACACGAATCGAGCACACTCTCAACCGCTTCGATGCCATGGCGATCCTCGCACTTCGCAATGTAATTGCGCGCGAACAACATGTAATCGATGATCGAATCGGCGTCGGTCCACGTGCGAAATAAATAATTACCTTTAAAAAACGAATTATGGCCGTAGCAGGCATGCGCAATAACCAGCGCCTGCATCATCATCGTATTTTCTTCCATCAAATACGCGATGCATGGATTGGAGTTGATGACGATTTCGTACGCGAGCCCCATCTGCCCGCGACTGTAGTTGTTTTCGATGCCGAGGAAATGTTTGCCGAAGGACCAATGCCGGTAATACACCGGCATGCCGGATGCGGCGTACGCATCCATCATTTGCTCGGAGCTGATAATTTCAATTTGATTCGGGTACGTGTCGAGCCCGAACTCTTCGGCGAGCAGGCCGATCTCCCGCTCGTAATCTTTAATCAGTTCGAACGTCCATTCGGAGCCTGTGGAGATAAAATTTTTTTCGACGCTATTTCCGTTCATCTCGATAGTTTTTTCACTCATGCAGTGCGTCTCTGGAACAGCTCGCGAAACACGGGATAAATATCTTTGATGTCGATGATTTGCTGCATCGCGAAAGTATCCGGATAAATTTCGTGGACCTGCTCGTATTCGCCCCATAAAGCCTGATGTTCGCGCGGCGTTATTTCGACATAAGAGTAGTGCTGAAGAAACGGCATGATTTCTTTCGTCAGCAATTCATAGCAAACGCTGGAGTCGTCGTTCCAGTTATCGCCGTCTGACGCTTGCGCTGCGTAAATATTCCATTCCGACGTGGGGTAGCGCGCCGCCATGATGTCTTTCATCAGGCGCAATGCGCTCGACACAATGGTGCCGCCGGTTTCCCGCGAATAGAAAAACTCTTCTTCGTCGACTTCCTTTGCACTGGTGTGATGACGAATGAACACAACTTCGGTGTGATCGTAATTACGCTTCAAAAATAAATACAACAGAATGAAAAAACGTTTGGCCATGTCTTTCGTGGCCTGATTCATCGAGCCGGAGACGTCCATGATGCAGAACATTACCGCCTTTGAAGACGGTTGCGGCTCCTTGATATTCAGGTTGTATTTGATATCGAATTCGTCGATGAACGGCAGCTTTTCGATCTTGCGTTTCAGCAAGGCGATTTCTTCTTCGATATCAGCAATGCGCTTGTTGTTGCGGAGTACCGGATCGGTATTCGTCAGCAGCGCGAGCTCCTGTTCGAGCTCGCGAATCCGTTTGCGTTTCGGACCGCCGAGCGCAATGCGACGTGCATGAGCGGCACGTAATGAGCGCACGATATTGATTTGATTCGGGATGCCGACGCTGCTGAAACCGCCGCGTTTGAATTTGAAGGTTTCCGTTCCGGCGAGCTGACGCTTTACTAAATTCGGTAGCGCCAAATCCTCGAACATGAATTCGAGAAATTCTTCCTGGGTAATCTGGAAGGCGAATTCGTCCATGCCTTCGCCGCTATTGCTGGCGCGACCCGAGCCGCTGCCGCCACCTCCGCCACTGGGGCGTGGCACTTTATCACCGGCAACAAATTCCTTATTGCCAGGATGCACGACGCTCCGTTTGCCGCCGGTGCCGTGGCCCAACACGGGTTCGCTGACATCGTGATTGGGAATAGTGATTTTTTCGCCTTGCTCGATATCGGTAATCGAGCGCTTTCCGACTGCCTCGGAAACAGCTTTCTGGATATGTTTTTTGTACCGGCGCAAAAAACGCTGACGATTAACAGCGCTCTTGTTCTTGCCGTTTAACCGCCGGTCAATCAGATGACTCACGCTCGGATTCCTCCACCGCTATCTGGCGGTACCGCAACTCACTGCGATGTGCACCGTGTTCTACTGCGACTTACAAACACGGTCCTATTGGGATTTGCGAACACGCAAATACCACTCGGATAACAATCGCACCTGTTTCTCGGTGTAGCCACGCTCGACCATGCGCTTAACGAAATCGTTGTGCTTTTTCTGGTCTTCGGTGGACGCCTTCGCGTTGAAGGAAATCACAGGCAACAGATCTTCGGTATTCGCGAACATTTTCTTCTCGATAACCGCCCGCAGTTTTTCGTAGCTGCGCCAATCCGGATTCTTGCCATTGTTGTTGGCGCGAGCGCGCAACACAAAATTGACGATCTCGTGACGAAAATCTTTCGGATTGCTGATCCCTGCGGGCTTCTCGATTTTTTCAAGATCTTCATTCAGCGATGCGCGATCGAGAATCTCGCCGGTTTCGGGGTCGCGATATTCCTGATCCTGAATCCAGAAATCTGCATAGGTAACGTAGCGATCGAAAATGTTCTGCCCGTATTCCGAATACGATTCGAGATAGGCGGTTTGAATTTCCTTGCCAATAAATTCGATGTAATGCGGCGCCAGATATTCCTTGATGAAGCGTAAATAGCGCTCGGTGGTTTCTTGCGAATATTGTTCCTGCTCGATTTGCTGTTCGAGCACATAGAGGAGATGCACCGGGTTCGCCGCAATTTCGGTCGGATCGAAATTGAATACCTTCGACAGGATCTTGAATGCGAAACGTGTGGAGAGGCCCTCCATACCTTCGTTGACGCCGGCGCTGTCGTGATATTCCTGAATGCTTTTCGCCTTCGGATCGGTGTCTTTCAGATTCTCGCCGTCGTAAACGCGCATTTTCGAATAGACGTTGGAATTCTCCGGCTCTTTCAACCGCGACAGACACGCGAATTGCGCCAGCATTTTCAAAGTGTCGGGCGCGCAGGGCGCTTTCGATAATGAGCTGTTGAACAACAGCTTGTCGTAAATTTTGATTTCTTCGGTCACGCGCAGGCAGTACGGTATTTTTACGATGTAGACGCGATCGAGAAAGGCTTCGTTGTTTTTGTTGTTGCGGAATGCCTGCCATTCCGATTCGTTCGAATGCGCGAGTATCACGCCTTCGAATGGAATTGCGCCCATGCCTTCGGTGCCGTTGTAATTGCCTTCCTGCGTTGCCGTCAGCAGCGGGTGCAATACTTTGATCGGCGCCTTGAACATTTCGACGAATTCCATGATGCCCTGATTGGCGCGGCAGAGTCCGCCTGAAAACGCATAGGCGTCGGGATCGTTCTGCGGAAATTCTTCAAGCTTGCGAATATCGACCTTGCCTACCAACGACGAAATATCCTGGTTATTTTCATCGCCGGGTTCGGTTTTGCTGACAGCAATTTGATCGAGACGCGAGGGATACAGTTTGACGACGCGGAATTGGCTGATATCGCCTTTGTATTCGTGCAGGCGTTTTACCGCCCAAGGCGACATGATCGTTTTGATGTAACGACGCGGGATGCCGTAATCCTCTTCGAGAATATGACCGTCCTCATCGGGATCGAACAAGCCGAGCGGCGATTCAAAAACCGGTGAGTCTTTCAGGCAATAAATGGGTTCGCGCTCGATCAGCGATTTCAAACGCTCAGCGAGCGATGATTTACCGCCGCCGACCGGACCGAGCAAATAAAGAATTTGTTTCTTCTCTTCGAGTCCTTGAGCGGCATGACGAAAATACGAAACGATTTGTTCGATCGCTTCTTCCATGCCATAAAATTCGTCGAAGGCCTGATAGCGGCGAATGACTTTGTTCTGAAAAATTCGGCTTAAACGCGGGTCGCGAGAGGTATCGACCATCTCCGGTTCGCCTATGGCCATCAGCAGGCGCTCTGCGGCATTTGCATACACAGAGCGATCTTTTTTACACAGCTCCAAATATTCCTGGAGTGTGTAAGTTTCCTCCTGAGTAGATTCATAGCGGTCACGAAAATGATTGAAGATGCTCATTTACCTACCTCATGTCAGCTCAACAAATGTCTGTGCGTGGCGACGTGCTTGCGTTAAGAATAGGACGCAAAGCAACTAAGGGCCATGCCCGTGACTAATTCGACACGTAAAAACATCGAAATATATTTGTCACGGAAAAAAATTTGCTTGAAGGCATCATGGCGGTTTGGTTTATGACACGCAATGATTTGTTGGCCGATTTAATTTGGCACTATCGTTGTCGAGAATTTCAAATAATCGCAATTAGCCGTTGAGAAAATTACATTTAAGCGAGGACGATCTAGCTTTGAATATTTATAGAAGAAAAAGATTTATAGCGAAATTAGCACTCGCACCGAGAGAGTGCTGCGGTATCGAGATTTAATAATGAGAGCTGTTCGCCCCAAATGCAGCCGGTATCGAGTGCGACAACATCATCGCGATGAGTGCGACCCATTAACGTTGCCCAATGTCCCACTAATAATTTATGCCCAGCGCTTTTTCGATGCGGAACATCGAACCACGGCATGAAGCCAGGCTTTGCTGAGGCTGGCGCCAATTTGTTTTTAAGATCGAGTTTGCCATTGGCGTCGCAGAAACGCATACGCGTCAGATAGTTGGTAATTACCCGCCAGCGTTCGATTCCGCTCAGATCCTCGCGCCAGCAGTTGGGTTCATCACCGTACATGCCGTTAAGAAATTCGCCAAGGCGAGGGCTTTGCAAAACACCTTGCACTTCTTGCGCTAGCTCTGCGGCGTAGTCGAGTGTCCATTGCGGTGCGATGCCCGCATGTACCATTGCGTAATCCGTTTCGCGATAGAGCAATGGCTGACGTCGTAACCAGCTGAGCAATTGGTCGGCATCGGGAGCATCGAGAATCGGCTGTAACGTATCGCCGCGTTTCATTTCGCGCGCGCCGTGCGCGACCGCTAGTAAATGTAAATCGTGATTGCCCAGCACAACGCGCGCGTTATCGCCGAGCTCGAAAAAAAATCTTAGGCATTCAAGGGATTGCGAGCCGCGATTGACGATGTCGCCAACCGACCAGAGCTGATCGTGCGCGGGATCGAACTTGACTCGGTCGAGTATGCGGCGCAGCGGATCGAAACAACCTTGGAGATCGCCTACCGCATAGCGCGTCATTAGCTCGGCCTCAGTGCAATACGCCGGGACGCGCGAGCGAGAAGGCGCGAATGGGGGCGTCGAACGATTCGCCGGAAGTTGTCACCATTTGATAGCTGCCTTCCATCGTGCCTACGGGCGTCGCCAGCATGGAGCCGCTGCTGTAGCGATAACTCTCGCCGGACGCGATCAGTGGTTGTTCGCCGACCACGCCTTCGCCGCGTACTTCCTGCACATGGTTATTGGCATCGGTGATGCGCCAGTGGCGCGAGAGCAGCCGCACGGCCTCATTGCGATGATTGGTGATGGTAATCGTGTAGGCGAAAACGAAACGGTTCTCCGCTGGCACCGATTGGTCCGCGAGATAGTGTGTGACAACATCGATTTGAATATCGCTGCGAGCGGTCATCGCGGTCATCCATTCAAACTGTCGGCGAGCATGACAAACGCCGATAGTGGTAGCGTTTCCGGTCGTGCGCCGGCATTAATGCCGAGCGCTTCGATTTGTTCTGCGCTGACCAAGGTCTGGAGCGCGTTGCGCAAGGTTTTGCGGCGCTGGTTGAAGGCGGTGCGCACCACTGTTTGCAGGCGTTCAACCGATTTTGCCGGATACGGCAGTTCGCTGTATGGAACCAGGCGAACTATGGCGGATTGCACCTTCGGTTGGGGTGAAAACGCGCCTGGAGGTACCTCGAACAGCGGCTCCACGCGGCAAAAATACTGCGTCATGATGCTGAGACGACCATAGTCTTTATTACCGGGCTGCGCCGCGAGCCGATCAACCACCTCTTTCTGCAGCATGAAGTGCATGTCGACGATGCGATCGCTCTGCCGCAGCAAATGAAAAATCAGCGGCGTGGATATGTTGTACGGCAGATTGCCGACGACCCGAATGCGCGAATCAGGGACGAGTGCGGCAAGATCGAGTTCGAGCGCATCGCCCTGTTGTAAATGGAAGCGCGGATTGTCGCCAAATTTCTGCAGCAACAGCGGGATGAGATCGCGGTCGAGCTCAAGGGCGAGCAGCGTGCTGTCGCCGCCAAGCAAGGCACTGGTTAAGGCCCCTTGGCCAGGGCCGATTTCCAATAGCGTTTCACCGGCGCGAGGTCGAACCGATTTGGCGATACGCGCGATGACATTGTGATCGTGCAGAAAATTCTGGCCGAAACGCTTGCGGGCGCGGTGTTCGCGAACGCCGTCAGTGTTCGAGCGACGTTCGTTCATATTCTTTGGTTTCCTTCGAGTCGCTCGATGTGGTGGTGAGCCAGTTGTAGAGCCAGTGCGAGCGCCGCATGCAGGCTGCCAGCATCGGCGCGGCCGGTGCCGGCCAGATCGAGCGCCGTGCCGTGGTCGACCGACGTGCGAATGATCGGCAGTCCCAGCGTGATATTGATGGCGCGACCGAAGCCCTGGTATTTGAGGACTGGCAGACCCTGGTCGTGATACATCGCCAGCACAGCGTCGGCGTTATCGAGATATTTCGCGGTAAAGGCCGTATCTGCCGGCAGTGGTCCGGTCAGTTGTAGGCCTTCGGCGCGGAGCTTATTCAGACAGGGCTCGATGACGTCGATTTCCTCGCGCCCTAGATGGCCGCTCTCGCCGGCGTGCGGATTCAATCCGAGTACCAGAATACGTGGCTCGGCGATGCCGAACTTATCGCGCAGGTCGCGATGCAGAATGCGCAGCACCGTCAGCAAATTATCCGCGGTGATATGGCGCGGTACATCGGCTAGCGCCAAGTGTGTCGTGGCCAGCGCGACCCGAAGTGTGTCGGTTGCGAGCATCATCACGACTTTTTCGGTCAGCGTGCGTTCGGCGAGGAATTCGGTGTGGCCGCTGAATGCGATGCCCGCATCGTTGATCACGCCCTTATGCACCGGTGCGGTCACCATCGCGTCGAATTCGCCCGATTGGCAGCCGTCGATCGCGCGCTCCAGCATCGCCAGTACATAGCGCGCGTTAGCCGGATTTAGAGTGCCGGCGGTGACGGGTGCTATCAGCGGAACCGGGGCGATAAACAATTCGCCGGCGCGAGCGGCGGTTGTTTGGCCGGCTTGCCATGGGCTGAGACGTAACGGCAACCCGAGTTGCGTTGCGCGCTGCGCTAATAAATCCGCATCGGCGATAGCAATCAGCTGGGCTTGATGGGGCTGTTGCGCCAACGCAATCAGCAGATCGGGGCCGATGCCGGCGGGCTCGCCGGCGGTGAGCGCGATGCGAGCCAACCGGCCCGCATTGGCGGAGGCAGATGCCATCAGGTTTTCTTGATATCGACGAATGCTTCGTCGCGAATCTTGCGTAACCAGGCGTCGAGTTCTTCCTGATATTTCTTCTCGTGCAGATGATTGCGCGCCAGGTTGCGACGCATTTCGTTGGTCACGTCCTGCTGGCGGCGTTGCTCGACTTGGACGATATGCCAGCCATAACGGCTTTTGAACGGTTCGCTGATCTGTCCCGGCTGCGTATTATCCATCGCGCGCTGGAACGCGGTAACCAGTTGCCCGGGGCTGGTCCAGCCGAGTTCGCCGCCTTCCATCGCCGAGCCAATGTCTTCCGAGTATTGGCGCGCGAGCTCAGCGAAGTCGGTGCCGCTCAGCGCGCGCTGGCGTAGCTGCGCGGCTAATTGCTGGCATTGCTCGTCGCTGCGAATCGCGGAGGGTTTCAGCAGGATGTGGCGGGCCTTGGTCTGCTGTATCACTTCGCCTTTACCGCGCACTTCCGCAACTTTGATCAGGTGATAGCCGGCGGGGCTGCGCAGTGGTTCGGCCACTTGGCCTGCACCTAGCGCCGGCACGATGTCGGTAAACAGGCTGGGCAGATCGTCTTTCGTGCGCCAGCCGAGATCGTTGCGCTGGATCGGCATCGGACCTTGCGTGGCCACGACACGGGCGAAGTCCTCGCCAGCACGCAGCCGATCGGCCAATTGCTCTGCGAACCGGCGCGCCGCATCCGCATCGCCGCCACTAACCGGAATCAACGCATGTTGCACGCGAAATTGCGGAGCAGTCAGTGCCTGTCCTTCGGCTGAGCCGAGGAAGTTATCGATTTCCTGATCGGTGATCTGGACGTGCTCATTCACGCTGCCCTGTTGCACGCGTTGGATCAGCATTTCGCGTCGCAGTTGTTCGCGCGCTTGCGCATAAGGGACGCCGTCGCGCGATAACGCCTGTGAAAACTGTTCCAGCGTCATGTTGTTCTGTTGCGCGATGCGCTCCATCGATTCGTTCAGTTCGCTGTCGCTGATGCGCACCCCGGCGCGGCGCGCGATCTGCAATTGCAGGCTTTCGAGTACCAGCTGATCGAAGATGTAGCGACGGAATTGTTCCGCCGGCGGCAGCTCGCGTTTCGCGCGTCGGGCATTGGCTTCGGCACGGGAGATCGCACTCTGCAATTCGCTGACGAGGATGACGTCGTCATCGACAATGGCGACCACGCGGTCGAGCGTCTGCAATTGCGCGCCGCCCTGCGAATCGGCGGATTGCGCCCACAACGTTACCGGTGCGGTCAGCACGCAAAGCAGCGTTAAGCGGCGAAATGACAACATCTTAAAAATAGACTTAGTAGCGATCACGGTACCCCCAAATACTTTCTTGCAGCAGCGTATCGACCTTGCGGCCGAGACCGCCCAGGCCTTTCAGCTGGAATTCGACCAAAATGGCGGTATCGCGTTGCGGTTCCGGTTGGCCAATCGTGTTTAAGCGCTCAGAGAAGATCGCGCGTTGATAAACGATGCGCGTCACCCAGCAGCAGTCTTCGTATTCGAAGCCGAGCATATCTTCCAGCGTTGTGTTCAGATCGAAGTCGTAATTGACGCGACCGAATAAACGCCAGCGCCGGCTGATCGGCACCGCCATCGACAGGTCGGCCTGGCGCAGACCGTTTTGCAATGTCGATACCGCCGGGTCCGGCTGGTGATAGCGATAGCCAAGGTTGTAGATGGCGCCAAGGCTCGGCTCGTAATGGAAATAGACATTGCCCTGCTGGATTTCGTTGGCGCTTTGATCCCACAGGATATTTGCGTTCGCCCACAGCGACTGGCTGGGCTGCAACGTCAGTTGGCCGGCTACCGCCGAGTTCGCCTGATCGTCGCGGGTTTCCGTCGTCAGCGCGTTCACGCGGCGGTCTTCAAAGTAGAAGATCTGGCCAATGCTGGCGTGGCCGAGATCGCGCCCGCTTTCGCTCTCGATGATGCGCGAGGTAAAGCCAGTGGCCAGCTGATTGAAGTCTTCGAGCCGGTCGTGGCCGACGAAGCGCCGCGGCTGGAACAGCTGCTGGAAATCGAACGTCAGCGGGCTTGTATCGAACAACGGCTGATCGAGCTGCTTCTTGTAAGGGCTGTACAGATAATAGAGGCGCGGTTCCAGCGTTTGCTGATACGCATTGCCATTAAAGGACAGGTCGCGCTCGAAAAACACGCCGGCATCGAGAATGGCTTGTGGCACGGCGGTCGAGGGGCTGTCTTCCGTTTCGGTGGAGAAATCGTTTCGCGTCAGCTCATAACCCACGTAGCGCATGCGGACTTCGGGATTTACATAGGTCGAGGTCCAGCGCATCGGGAAGCTGATACCCGGTTCGACATACAGGCGATTGCCAATGTCGCGCGGCCCACCGACCTGCATCAATTCATTGGGGTCGTCGTGCTCGAAGCGGGTGAATTCGGTGAGAAGGCTGTAATCGAGCGCGAAATTTTTACCGCTGGCCATGCGCCCCAGCGTGAATTGCGGCTCCTTGCTGTAGGGCTCGGAAACCAGATCGTCAGTGATCTGGTATTGCTGTACCTGCAAGCCCGAATACCAGTTCTCGTAATGCATGTTCAGCGCTGCTTGCTGATTCAGCGTCACCTGGCGCTTGATGTTGAGGCTGCCGACGCTGAAATCGCGGAAGTAATCGTTGTCGCTGACACGGTTGTAATCGATCAGTGTCGAGAAATAGCTGTTCAGATTGCCGCTTTCCTGCATACCTAACGACCAGCGGTCCTCGCCGGTTTTATCGTCGTTATTGAGTTGCGAACCTGACACCACCCAGTTGCTGAACCGGTTCAGATATCGGCCTTCGACCTCCAGCATCGTGCCGCGATCGGTAATCAGCCTTGGCGTAAGAGTCGCGTCGTAATTGGGGGCGAGATTGAGGTAGTAGGGCGCGGCAATATCCAGCCCCGACGAGCTACTGCCGATCGAAGGCCACAAAAAGCCGCTCTGCCGGCGCTCATCGATCGGGAAATTCATGTACGGCGTGTAAAACACCGGCACATCGCCAACGCGGATCGTCGTGCTAGTCGCTTCGCCGCGACCGGTGGCTTGATTCAGCCGAATGCGCTTCGAGCGCATCCGCCAGTCTTCCTGGTCCGGTGGGCAGCGCGTGTATTCGGCGTTGTCGAGCTCGATAACGCTTTGTTTGCGTCGTGTCAGCTTATCCGCGCTGACGCGCATGCCGCTTTTGTAATCGAGCATGCGCGCATCGATGACATGGCCGAACGAATTGGTCGTGACCATATCGGCGTTGCTGCCGGTCAATTTCATGTTGGGCTGCCGCACCACGACATTCCCGTACAGATTGACTTTGTTCGTCGAGCGGTCGAGATCGGCCCGATCGGCGGTCAGCTTCATGTTGCCTTGCGTGACCGTGACGCCGCCATCCATCTTGACCAGGTCGCCTTCCCATTCGGAATTGGCCGCGTTTACGCGCGCCGGCATTTCTTTTGGCGACTTGTCCGCGTCCTCCCAATTGCGGGCCGGCTCGATGTAAGCGCCGTCGCACGCACCGTTGGGTTTGCAGCATTGGGCGCTAGATGCATCGGCGAACCAATCCCATGGGTTGGAATCCACGCTAGGCATCGAAGGGCTGGCGGAAACGGCTGCGATTGGCGCTGCTGCGGATGGTGCAGGAACCGGAATTGGAGCTGTAGTAGCGGTTGGATCAGGCTCTACCGAGGCAGGTTTTTGCACCGGCGAAGAAGGTTGTACAGGTAAAGGAGGTTGCGCCGGAGCCGGAACCTCCGCAGCAGGCATCGATACCGCCGGCGGCTTGGTTACGGGCGCAGATGGTGTTGGTGCGGAAGGGCTCGACGATGCAGGCGCAGCTTGCGCGGTTTTTGGCGCACAGCTCCAGCCGCCATTCGGCGCTGCCTGGCAGGCCCAGCCCGCTTCGGCATGCGCCATCGAGATCGACCACGGCAATAGCAACATGCTCGCCGAAAAATACGCAGTGGGCCGCGACAGGTGAGTCAATTACAGGCTCTCGGATTTTTATGGAACTTGATTGGATGTCAGGCGGCGGAAGCGCTGAGGTCGCTTGGCTGAAGCTGCCTGGATTAGAGCGAGCCGGGATGATAATGCATTCACCAGTCGATGGCCAAAATTGTTAAGCTCCGGCGTCGTTAGTTCATCACCAATATTCGTCCGGGATTAGTTCTTTCATGTCCGAACTCAAACAATCTGCGCTAAAAAAATGGATCGCCCAGCAATTGAATTTGCCGTTGGCGTCGATCGATCTGCAAGCCGCATCTGCCGATGCCAGTTTTCGTCATTACTACCGGCTCGCATTGCTCGATCGGAATGTCATCGTGATGGATGCCAGCGCCGAGCGCGCCAGCTGCGTGCCGTTCGTGACGATTGCGCGCCTGCTCGCGAGAGGCGGTGTGCATGTGCCGCACTTACTCGCGGAAAATCTCGAACAAGGCTGGCTGCTGTTGAGCGACTTGGGTCGGGAGACTTATCTCGATGTGCTGAATGTCGGCAATGCCGACGCGCTGTTTTCCGACGCGATCGATGCATTGATCGCACTGCAAAAAATCGAATGCCCGATTGATTTTCCGCAATACGATGCGGCGTTATTGCGGCGCGAACTCGAACTGTTTCCCGATTGGTATTTGCAGCGGCATCTCGGCATTGCTATCGATGCCGCGTTGCGTGCGCAACTCGATGCGGTATTCGATTTATTGATCGAGCGTATTTTGCGCCAGCCGCGTGTGCTGGTTCATCGCGATTTCATGCCGCGTAATTTGATGCTGAGCGAACCCAATCCTGGCGTGCTCGATTTTCAGGATGCTGTACATGGATCGATTGCCTACGATCCGATTTGTTTATTCAAGGACGCATTTATCAGCTGGCCCGAAACGAGCGTGGAAGTGTGGTTGCGCGATTATTGGCTGAAGGCGCGCGCTGCCGATTTGTCGGTGCCGGCAACGTTCGATAATTTTTATGCGGATTGCGATTACATCGGCGCGCAGCGGCATTTAAAAGTGATCGGTATTTTTGCGCGCATTTGCCATCGCGATGGCAAGCCGAAATATTTGAACGACGTGCCGCGATTTTTCAATTATTTACGCGGTGCCTGCACACGTCGCAGCGAACTCGCGCCACTCGCCGAATTGATTGCGAGATTTGCGCCAGCATGAAAGCGATGATTCTTGCCGCCGGTCTCGGCACCCGCATGCGTCCGCTGACCGATCACACACCGAAGCCGATGTTGCGCGTCGCCGGTAAACCGCTGATCGAACATCATGTGCGTCGTTTGGTGGCTGCGGGTTTTCGCGACATCGTGATCAATCACGCGTATCTCGGCGAGCAGATCGAAAATTATCTCGGCGATGGCAAGGAGTTCGGCGCGCATATCGATTATTCGCGCGAAGGCGAGCCGCTCGACAGCGGTGGCGGCATTTTTCGCGCGCTGCCGCTGCTGGGCAGTGAGCCATTTGTCGCGCTGAACGCCGATGTGTGGACCGATTATCCGCTGCAACAATTGTTGTCGCTGCGCACTGCGGTCGATGGTAAAAATCGACTTGCGCATTTGGTGTTGACCGATAACCCGCCGCAGCATCCGCAAGGGGATTTTTATTTATCCAGCGACGGCGTAGTGCACGCGCAAAGCGAAAATAAAAAATTGACGTGGACGGGAATTCGCGTGATGCATCCCAATTTGTTCGATGGGTGCAGCGATGGCGTTTTTTCGATTGTGCCTTTGTTGAAGAAAGCGATGGCAGAGGGATTGATCGGCGGCGAATATTATTCGGGGCTGTGGGTCGATGTCGGTACGCCGGAGCGATTGGTTGAGGTTAATCGTGTGGCTGGAGGTTAATACGGCGCGCTGTTCGAGTGGGTTGCGCACATGCTGAAAGCATTGTCCGATTGACTACATTGTTACGGTTGCCGCGAAAGAAAATATCCCGCTCCGGCGCCGAGGTGTTCGAGTTTTCGCTTCGAATAGGAAAATCAAAAAACCCGAACAATTATTTATTGGTCTTATCTATCGATAATTCCTCGTCGCGCTGCAACCACGCACGTATCCGTTTAATCATTCCGCTGTGTTGCGCATCGCTAGTATTGTTGATTGGCGGCAACGCCATTTGTCGATAAACCCGCGTGCGTTGGTGCAACACAGCGCGACGGCGTAATTCGGCATCGGCGCGTGTCAGCGGATCGCTGTCGAGTGTGATATCGAGCGTGGGGATTTCGGTCGCCGGTAATATTTTCGGTAAATCCATTTCGATGCCGGGCAGCGTATTGCGCGGTGCAATCATGATTAGCGTCGTGATTGGCGCAATCGATTTATCGGCGTTGGCAGTGGCCATCTGCCGGATCAACTCAGCGGCACGAATGGCACCGCTGCCGATGCCGATCAGCACGACATTATTTTGTTTCTGATCGGAAAAATATTTCAGTGCGGCAGCGATGCGTGCTTGCGTTTGCGGTTCGATGCCAGTCGGCGCGGCGGGTTGATTATTTGCGGCCGGCGTCGGTGTCGGCGTCGACGGGGCCGGCGTATTGGCGGTCGCAGTCGATGAAGCGTTCGGTGTACTCGACGATTTGTCGGGCTCGTCTGCTTTAGCTGGCGTTGGCAACTCGATACTTAGCGTATCCCAACCATGCAGCGGTAAATCGTCAAGCAATGCGGCGACGGTAAATGGCCAACTCGGATTCTGCCCCGAATCGTGCAGCACGATTATTGCGCCGCGCGGCTGACCGGATAAATCCGGAATATGCCGCGCCTGAAATTTATCGGCACCGGCTTCGAGCATCAGCAATTGATCGGGCGGCGTACGGTCGGTATAGCTCGCATTGCGATTGCCGATGCTGCCGCTCGGCACGGTGGGCGTCGCCGGCGCAGCGGGCGCAGTAATCGGTGCGGGCGCCGCGGCAGGCGCGGGCGATTGCGCGGTAGCAGTCGCAGCGATGAGCGCCGTGAATAGCGCCGCTGCGAATCCAGCGAAAAACGATGCACGTTGTCGGTGATGTTCGGCGGCCAAGTTTTTTTCCACGATGGAGGATTCGGGCAGATAGAATAGCGGCTTTTCCGAACAAGCCCACAGGTGTGCAATGACCGATTTCTGGATCGCCCCGTCGATTCTTTCTGCTGATTTCGCCAAGCTCGGAGCCGAAGTGGATACGGTACTCGCGGCTGGCGCCGATATCGTTCATTTCGATGTGATGGACAACCATTACGTGCCGAACCTCACGATCGGTCCGATGGTGTGTCAGGCGCTGCGCAACCACGGCGTCACTGCGCCGATCGATGTGCATCTGATGGTGAGCCCGGTCGATCAACTGATCGGCGATTTCGCCAAGGCCGGTGCGACGTTTATTACGTTTCATCCGGACGCGTCGACGCATGTCGATCGCTCGCTGCAATTGATTCGCGATGCCGGCTGCAAAAGCGGTCTGGTGTTGAATCCGCATGTCGGGCTGGAGCCGCTGCGCTATGTGCTCGATAAGATCGACATGATTCTGCTGATGTCGGTGAACCCCGGTTTCGGCGGCCAGAAATTCATTCCCTCGACGATCGACAAAATCAAACAGGTGCGCGCGTTGATCGATGCGAGTGGTTACGACATTCGCCTCGAAGTCGACGGCGGTATTTCGGCGAAAAATATTCGTGAAATTGCAGCGGCGGGGGCGGATACCTTCGTCGCCGGCTCTGCGATTTTCAATCAGCCCGATTACAAAGCGGTGATCGATTCGATGCGCGCCGAATTAGCGGCGGTATGACGTTGCGTCGTTTATTCAACGGCGAAATGCCGGGCGCGCTGTTATTCGATCTCGACGGCACGTTGCTGAATAGTCTTCCCGATCTCAGCACTGCGATCGACCGCATGCTGCGCGAATTAAATGGCAGTGGGGCGAGCGATGAACAAGTCGGCTGCTGGATTGGCGATGGCGCGCGCACTTTGGTCTTGCGCGCACTTGAATCCGCCGGCCTCGATACCGCTGCAGCATCGCTCGATCAGGCGATGCAGGTTTATCAACGCCACTATTCCGAATGCTTAACCGATCGCAGCCATTTGTTTGCTGGTGTTATTGACGCGTTGAAGCAATGGTCGGCAATGGGCATCCCGATGGCCTGCGTCACCAATAAAGGCGCGCGTTTTACCGAACCATTGCTCGATCATTTCGGCTTGCGTGAATATCTGCCGGTTGCGGTGAGCGGCGATACATTGCCGCAGCGCAAACCCGATCCGGCGCCGTTGCTGCTTGCCTGCGAGCAGTTGGGTATCGCACCGCAGCGCACGCTAATGGTCGGCGATTCGCGCAACGATGTGCTGGCTGCGCGTGCAGCGAATATGCCGGTGGTATGTGTCAGCTACGGCTATAACCACGGACGACCGGTGGCGCTTGAGCGGCCGGATTTGATCGTCGATTCATTTCTTGAATTGCTAGGCTGATTCGCCGCCGGATTTTTCCTTTTGCCAGCTCGGGCAAGCGTCCGTACAATGCGGCGGTACTCAAAAATCTTCTCGATTTTTATTCTCGATCCTTGGGAGATAAGCGGTGAGCGCATTCGCTCTGGAAAAACAGATCGCACTGCACGTGCGCGAGGTTACGCGCTGGCGATGGTAAGCATCGCCTCTGGCGTCGCGGCGACCGCGTAAGCGTTCCGCCGTCTGTTCCACCACCGTTTTCTTCGAGGATATCAGTATGGATTCCCGCCGTTTTGCCGAATTGGCAGCGCAGAATTTCAATCGCATTCCAGTCCACCGCGATGTATTCGCGGATCTCGACACGCCGTTAAGCGCCTATCTAAAACTTGCCCGCGGGCCGTATTCGTATTTGTTCGAGTCGGTGCACGGCGGCGAGAAATGGGGGCGCTATTCGATCATCGGTTTGCCGGCCCGCACGTTGATCAAGGTATATGGGCACTATGTGCGCGTGTATCGCGACGGCGAGGTGATCGAGCAACATCCGGAAACCGATCCGCTCGCGTTCGTCGAGAATTTTCAGCACCGTTATCGGGTTGCTCCCGTCGATGGTCTGCCGGCATTTTCCGGCGGGCTGGTCGGTTATTTCGGTTACGACACGGTGCGCTATGTAGAGAAGCGGCTCGCGAAAACCTGCCCGCCCGATATGCTCGGCACGCCGGATATCTTGTTGATGCTGTCCGAAGATGTGCTGGTGTTCGACAACCTTGCCGGCACGTTGAAGTTGATCACGCATGCCGATCCGAGTCAGCCCGATGCGTTGAGCGCGGCGCAGCAGCGCCTCGATGAACTCGAACAACGCCTGCGCGCACCGGCGCCGATTTTGCCGCCGTTGTCGCCGGAACCAGGCGATCTGCAGGAGAGCGCATTCGAATCGCATTTTGGCGAAGAGAAATATTACGCAGCGGTCGAGCGCATCAAGGAATACACGCTCGCCGGTGATGTGATGCAAGTGGTGCCATCGCAGCGGTTGTCGATTCCGTTCAATGCCGAGCCGCTGAATTTTTACCGTGCGCTGCGCCATCTGAATCCGTCGCCGTATCTGTATTTTCTCGATCTCGCCGATTTTCAGATCGCCGGCTCCAGCCCGGAAATTCTCGCACGCTCGGAAAACGGTGAAATCACCGTGCGCCCGATTGCCGGCACGCGTCGTCGCGGTCATACCGAGGCGGAAGACAAAGCACTCGAAGCCGAATTGCTCGCCGATCCGAAAGAGATTGCCGAGCATCTGATGCTGATCGATCTCGGCCGCAACGATGTCGGCCGCGTCGCCGAAATCGGCAGCGTCGAAGTGACCGATCAAATGGCCGTCGAGCGCTATGCGTACGTGATGCACATCGTGTCGAACGTCACCGGCAAGCTGAAGCCCGAGCTGTCGGCGATGGATGTACTGCGCGCGACATTGCCCGCCGGCACGTTATCGGGCGCACCGAAAGTGCGGGCGATGGAAATCATCGACGAACTCGAGCCGGTGAAGCGCGGGATTTACGGCGGTGCGGTTGGTTATCTCGGCTGGCACGGCAATATGGATACGGCGATCGCGATTCGCACCGCCGTGATCAAAGATGGGCGCCTGTACGCGCAAGCGGGCGGCGGCGTGGTCGCGGATTCAGTGCCGCGTCTGGAGTGGAAGGAAACCATGAACAAGGCGCGCGCGGTTTTTCGCGCGGCGTCGATGGTGCAATCCACTGACCAGGCGAAGGCATAAGGAGAATCCCATGTTGCTGATGATCGACAACTACGACTCGTTTACTTACAACATTGTCCAATACCTCGGTGAGCTGAAGGCTGAGGTCGAAGTAGTGCGCAACGACGAAATCACGCTCGACGATATCCGCGCGCGGGCGCCGGCAAAACTGGTGATTTCGCCGGGGCCGTGCTCGCCGAGCGAGGCCGGCATTTCGATGGCGGCGATTGCCGAATTCGCGGGCAAGATTCCGATTCTCGGCGTCTGCCTCGGCCATCAAAGCATCGGGGCGGTATTCGGCGGCAATGTCGTGCGTGCGCGCCAGGTGATGCACGGCAAGGTCTCGAAGATTTATCACAATGGCACCGGTGTGTTTCGCGGCTTGCCGAGTCCGTTCGAGGCGACGCGGTACCATTCGCTGATTATCGAAAAAGACACACTGCCGGACTGTCTCGAAATCACCGCGTGGACGCAAACCGACGACGGCGCGATCGACGAGATCATGGGCGTACGCCACAAAACACTGGCGGTCGAGGGGGTGCAATTCCACCCCGAATCGATCCTGACGCAGTACGGTCACGACATGCTGCGTAATTTCCTCGAGGCTTGACCATGGATATCAAAACGGCGATCTCCCGCGCGGTACAGCATCTGGATTTGACCACCGCCGAAATGCAGGATGTGATGCGCGCGGTGATGACCGGCGAGTGCACGCCCGCGCAGATCGGCGCGTGGCTGGTTGCGCTGCGGATGAAAAGCGAAAGCCTCGATGAAATCGAGGGTGCAGCGCTGGTGATGCGCGAACTGGCGGACAAGGTCGAGGTCGCGAATCTGCCGTATCTGGTCGATATCGTCGGCACCGGCGGCGATGGCGCGAATCTGTTCAATATTTCCACGGCATCGAGCTTTGTTGCCGCCGCTGCGGGTGCGCATGTCGCGAAGCACGGCAATCGCGCGGTGTCGTCGAAAAGCGGCAGCGCCGATCTGCTCGAAACCGCCGGCGTGCAACTCGATCTGAGCCCGGCGCAGGTCAGCCGTTGCATTCGCGAAGTCGGCGTCGGGTTCATGTTCGCGGTCAATCATCATGGCGCGATGAAGCACGCCATCGGCCCGCGTCGAGAACTCGGCTTGCGCACGATCTTCAACATCCTCGGTCCATTGACTAATCCTGCATTGGTGAAGCGGCAGGTGGTCGGCGTGTTCAGTCGGGAGCTGTGTCGTCCGCTGGCCGAGGTATTGCGCCGTCTCGGCAGCGAGCACGCATTGGTTGTGCATGGCAGCGATGGACTCGATGAAATCAGTCTTGCCGCGCCGACGCATGTCGCCGAACTGAAAAACGGCAACATCGAAGAGTATGATGTGCAGCCCGAAGACTTTGGCGTCCGCAGCCAGAGTCTGATCGGTCTGATGGTGCCCGATATGGATGCGTCGCTGGCGCTGATTAACGCAGCGTTTGCGCAGCGCCGCAACGGCGATGAAATCGGCGGAAAAGCCGCCGACATCATCGCGCTGAATGCGGGAGCGGCGCTGTACGTCGCCGGGGTAGCCACCAGTTGGAAATGCGGCGTCGAGCTCGCCGAAGATGAAATTCACGGTGGACGCGCCGGCGAAAAAATGGAAGAGCTGGCGGTGTTCTCTCAGGGGTTGAAATTATGACTGATGCAGTGACAACGCCGACCGTGTTGAAAAAAATCCTCGCGCGCAAGCACGAGGAAGTCGCGGAGCGTCGTCGCGCATTGCCGTTTTCCGAACTGGAAAACCGCGCCAATGCGCAAACGCCGGCGCGTGATTTCGTCGACGCTATCGTGCACAAGATCGATAGCGGTGAGCCGGCGGTGATCGCCGAAGTGAAAAAAGCCTCGCCGAGCAAAGGCGTGATTCGCGCCAACTTCGATCCCACCGCGATTGCCGCGAGCTATCAGCGCGGTGGTGCCGCGTGTTTGTCGGTGTTGACCGATGTCGATTTCTTTCAGGGCAGCGATGCGTATTTGCAACAGGCGCGCGCCGCGTGTCAGCTGCCGGTATTGCGCAAGGATTTCACTGTCGATCCCTATCAGGTTGTCGAAGCGCGTGCGCTCGGCGCCGATTGCATTTTATTGATCGTTGCGGCGCTGTCGGATGATCAGCTCGATGAATTAAGCGACGTCGCGTTGCAGTGGGGCCTCGATGTATTGGTCGAGGTGCATGATCGCGAAGAGCTGGAGCGTGCGATTCCACTCGGCAATCGACTGCTGGGAATCAACAATCGCGATCTGCACACGTTTGATGTCACATTGAACACCACGATTGAACTGCTCGACGATTTACCCGACGACATGATCGTGGTCAGCGAAAGCGGTGTGCATACGCGCGACGACGTTGCGCTGCTGCGTCAACACGGCGTCAATGCGTTTCTGGTGGGAGAGGCATTTATGCGGGCAGCTGATCCCGGTACTGAACTGAAGCGATTGTTTTCGTAATCTGAAGAAATAAAAAAGGCGCCTCCAGGGCGCCTTTTTTATCGAGTGGGAAAACGCGCGGCGTCAGCAGCGTTAGCGTGTGCCGTAAACCACCATCGTTTTGCCTTTCACGTTGACCAAACCCTGTTCTTCGAGCGTCTTCAATACACGACCGACCATCTCGCGCGAGCAGCCGACGATGCGGCCGATTTCCTGCCGCGTGATCTTGATTTGCATGCCATCCGGATGCGTCATTGCATCGGGTTGTTTGCACAGTTCGAGCAATGTGCGCGCGACGCGACCGGTGACATCGAGGAAGGCCAGATCGCCGACTTTGCGCGTGGTCAGTCGCAGCCGGCGAGCGAGTTGATTGCCGAGTGCGAACACGAATTCGGGATGCTTTTCGCTGAGCTCGCGGAATTTGGCGTACGACACTTCGGCGACTTCGCATTCGGTCTTGGCGCGAACCCACGCGCTGCGTGAATCCTCCGGATCGAACAACCCCATCTCGCCGAAGAAATCGCCGTCGTTCAGATAGGCCACAATCATTTCGCGACCGTCATCGTCCTCGATCAAAACGGTGACCGAGCCCTTGATGATGTAGTACAGAGAATCGCTGGCATCGCCCGCGTAAATAATGGTGCTTTTCGCCGGATAGCGACGGCGGTGACAGTTATTGAGAAACTCATCGATATTCTTGAGGCCGGGCTTTAACGAAACGGTGACCAAGGTGCAACCCCTTAGCTGTTCTAGGTGAACGGTGTGTCAATGATAGTATGGCGACCGGCAATTACCAGAATTGCCAAAGCCACCAAAGGGCTTATGTTAACTTGTTCAACTTTTATAAATATTGACGGGCTTATCGAATGTTGCAGGCAACAGTGAAATGGATCGGCGGCGCCGGGTTTGTCGGTGAGAGTGGTAGCGGCCACGCGGTGGTGATGGATGGTCCTCCGGATCACGGCGGCCGCAATATCGGTCCGCGACCGATGGAAATGCTGTTGATCGGCATGGGCGCATGTTCATCGGTCGATGTCGTCGGCATTCTGCGCAAGGCACGTCAGGACGTCATTCATTGCGAAGCGCATCTCGAAGCCGAACGCGCTGACGCAGTGCCCGCCGTATTCACCAAAATCAACATGCGTTTTGTCGTCAGCGGACGCGGCCTTAAAGAAGCACAGGTAAAACGCGCGGTCGAATTGTCCGCCGATAAATATTGCTCGGCATCGATCATGTTCAGCAAAGCTGGCGTCGACGTCACGCACAGCTATGAAATCGTCGAGATGTAATCATGAATGGCACACGACCAGCGCCGACCGCCGGCATGCGCCATGTCGCTTTATTCGTCGAGCAGTTCGATGACGCGATTTATTTCTACACCGAATTGCTCGGTATGAAGGTGGAGTGGAATCCGGACGCCGACAATATCTATCTGACCTCCGGTAACGACAATCTGGCGATTCATCGTTTTCACGGCGGCGTTCGCGAGCCTGCGCAACAGCGGCTCGACCACATCGGTTTTATTATCGACACGCCCGAGCAGGTCGACGCTTGGCATGAGTTTTTGGTGGCGAATGGCGTGCGGATTAAAACGTCGCCGAAAACGCATCGCGACGGCGCCCGCAGTTTTTATTGCCTCGATCCCGACGGCAATGCAGTGCAAATCATTTATCACCCGCCGATCAGCGGGTTGCGGTTCGTGCGGTAAATTATCGGCGGCGCAAATCGCGGCGCCGCTGTCCTCGTAAATATTTCCTCACACGTAATACGTCGTCTTGGTCATCGCCCCCGACACCTGCGTCATCGCGCGTTTCAGCCAGCGCGGGAAGCGCATACCGCCGGCCGCAATCGCAGCGGTACCGTGATGGCGTTCGTCGATCAGCATCTGCTCCAGAATCGCACGGCTTTTCTTTTCTTCCGTTGGCAACGATTCGAGATGATTTTCGATGTGCTGGCACACCTGATCTTCGGTCGCTGCGATAAAGCCGAGGCTGACTTTATCGCCGATCGCGCCGGCAGCCGCGCCGATGGCGAGTGATGCGCCGTAGAACAGCGGGTTGAGCAGGCTGGGCCGGCTGTCCAGTTCCCGCAGACGTTGCTCGCACCACGCGAGATGGTCGATTTCCTCAGTGGCGGCGTGATGCATTGCGTCGCGTACCGAATTGCGCCGCGCTGTGAGCGCCTGGCCCTGATACAACGCCTGTGCGCAAACTTCGCCGGTGTGATTGATGCGCATCAGGCCGGCGGCATGGCGGCGCTCTGCCGGCGTCAGCACATTCTCGTCGAGCGGGCGGGCGGGGCTCGGGCGTTCCGCTTGTACCGAGCCGGGGACCAAGGTGTGCAGCGCTCGATCGAACTGCAATAGCGCCCGGTCGATTAACGAAAAACGATCGATCTGCGAAAGATGTCTTGTCGGCATGATGCGCGCTCCTTGAGATTTAACGTTTCACGTTGTTCGGGTGCGATAGCTTTTCTGTAGCAATAGTTTCAGTAGCAATAATTTTGCCGGTCCAGTTTTCGAGCAGCGCTCGCAGTTCCTGCAAATGGATCGGCTTGACCAGATGCGCGTCCATCAATGGCTGCCGCGCACGCTCGCCGAGCTCTTCGACGGTATTCGCCGTCAGCGCGATGATCGGTACTGCGGGCATACCGCGATTGCGAAAAATCTCGCGAATGCGCTCGCTCGCTTCCCAGCCATCCATCACCGGCATATCGCAATCCATCAGCACGATATCGAATTTCGCACGCTGTATGGCTTCCACCGCCTCCTGCCCATTGCCGACGCCGACGGCATCGACGCCGAGTTTGGTCAGCATGCCGGCGAGCACTTTTGCGTTGATCGCATTGTCTTCCGCGTATAAACAGCGGATCGGTTTATCGTCGATGGCGGCGCGCGTGGCGGTGAGCTGCGCGCGGCGTTTGAACTCTTCGATCAAGGTGATTTTAAGGCCATTGTGATTGACCGGTTTCAGCAGTACGCGGCGTACATCGATGCCGCGCGGATGCGGCTCCAGCGTATCGGCCTGACTCGATAACAACAGAATCAGCGGTTGCGGCTGGACTTCACGCAGGCGCTCGAACCACTCGCCCGATTGCAGCTCGGGCATGTCGGTGTCGATCAGCAGCACATCGATCGGATCGCCCAGTGTCAACTGCGTGCGAAGGCGCGCAAGCCCTTCATGCGTGGTGGCAGCGGTGTGCACTGTCATGCCCCAGTGGCTGGTCTGGCGCCGCAGCACTTCGCAGAACGTCGGGCTGTCGTCGATGACCAGCAGCTGCTTGTTTTGCAGCAACGAAGGTTGGTCGAGGGCGACGGCACTGCGGGCCGCCACCGGTAATGGCAGATCGAACCACAGTTCGGTGTGTTGATCGTCGAGCACGCGCTGGCCTATGAGCGAAAAGCCTTGGCACGGGGCGCCGCCACATACAACGGTCACCTCGCGCCGGCCGATGCCGGCTCGGCCACGAATTTCATCCCCTGAAAGTGCCTCGACCGATTGTGCAATCGTCGTGCA
>CAMLJR010000011.1 GCA_946480345.1 uncultured Spongiibacteraceae bacterium | reverse complement strand
TCATGCTGATTTTCAGCAACTCGCCAGCATCATTCATCACGACACAGCGATGACAGCGCGCCTGCTCGGTATCGCCAATTCGAGTTATTACGGCCGTAGTAAGGCCTGTCAGAGCGTCGACCGCGCGCTGTTATTGCTCGGCACAGACACCGTTAAAACAATTGTCATCACCGCGGCGATCAAACAATTCTTTCATCGCTTCAATCCGCAGCACGCTCCGTTCGTTAAGGCGTTTTGGCGTCGATCGCTGGTATCCGCCAACTTCGCGCACATCCTCGCTAATTTGACCGGCTATTCGGCACCCGACGAGGCGTACTTATGTGGGTTGCTGATGGATGTCGGGCAATTGATTCTGCTGAATCAACACGACGGCGCCTATATCGAGCAATGGTCTGCCGCTACCAGCGATCGCAGCCTGCTCGATGCCGAGCGACGCTGTTTTCAGCAAAGTCACGACGTAATCGGCGCCGACCTGATCGCGAGCTGGCAACTCGGCGGATTCATGGCCGATGCCGTCCGTTATCATCATGAACCGAGCGCGCAGATTCTCGACGCGCACCATCTCGTAAAAATCATGAATTTGGCGAGCGCGTTGAGTGCGCCGATTGAACTCAACGATGAGGCCATCGAACAAGCCGATCAGCTGTTTGGTTTGAACGAGGCGCTGACCCGAGAGCTGGGTTCGCGCATTGCCGCCGACGTCGAGCGGCTGGCGGGTAGTTTGAATATCGACATCGGGCTTTCCGATCGTGAAAGCGATGCAGCGCAAACCGCATTATTGGGCGAACGTATCGGCCAACTGAGCCAGCTTGGGCAGATCAATGCAGAACTATGGCGCAGCGAAACACGCAACGCGCTGGAGCACACGATTCGGCGTATCGTATTTGTTACGCTCGGTATCGATCGTTGTCTGTTATTTATCGCCGATCACGATTCCGCCACCATCAACGCATTTATTCCCGAGCATCATCTCGACGATGTCCAGAGTGAACCCGATTTCGTCATCCCTTTATTGCCGAACCGCAGTCTGATTAGCGACGCACTACTACAACAATTACCGATGCGCGGCAGCGCGCAGGAAGCCGACACCCTCGCGGTGATCGACAAACAATTGCTGAGCTACTGCGAAGCCGATTATCTGGTGTGTCTGCCGCTGCGCAAAAATGATTTAGTGGTCGGTGTGCTGGTGCTCGGTCTGATGCGTGGCGGCGATGATCCGCAAGTCAGCCGACCGGCGCTGCTCGGTGGTCTGTGCAGCGAAATCGCAGCGGCGATTCAGTTCCATCAAAAACGGTTACAGCTTGCGGATATTGGCGGCGATGACGAGGATGTCATGCAGCTGAAAATTCGCGAGGCAGTCCACGAGGCCAGTAATCCACTCAGCATTATTCGCAATTATCTCGAATTACTCCGCGTCAAACTCGGAGACGAACATCAAGCGCATGGCGATCTCGATCTGATCAAACAGGAAATCGATCGCGTTGGAACGATTCTGCTGCGTTTACGCGAACCGGAATCGGCGCCGGCAGGCGATGGCGAAATCGCATTGAATAAGCTCGTCGCGGATATCGCGCGCATTTTTGAAACCTCGTTGTGTACCACTCATCAAATCAATCTTCGCGTGGAGCTGGCGGAATCGTTGCCGCCGCTAAGCACCAACTCCACCCACATTCAGCAAATCCTGACCAACCTATTAAAGAACGCCGTGGAAGCATTACCGCCCGGCGGCACAATCAGGCTGATTACGCAAAGCGATGTCGTGGTGAATGGCCGAAATTTTGCTGCAATAACGGTCGCCGATAATGGACCGGGGCTTCCCACTTCTGTTTTGAAGCATTTATTTTCCCCTGTCGCATCGACTAAAGGCGGCGCGCACTCCGGCCTTGGGTTGAGCATTACCAAAAAACTAATCGATGAAATCGGTGGATCAATCATGTGTAAAAGCAATAAAGCCGGCACCGAATTTCAATTGCTGATACCGTCCCCGTAGATGAAAACTCCTGCGATCGAGCTCGACGATCAAATATCCGAGCAATCCGCACGAATTCTGCTCGCGGACGATGACCCGCGTTTATTAGAAAGCCTGCACGCCCTGTTGCAGATCTATCGCTTCGAAGTCGATACCGCGCTGGGCGGCCAGGAAGCCATCGCGCAGTTGTGTCGCAACCATTACGACCTGCTGCTGCTCGATCTGCGCATGCCCGATGTTAGCGGCCACGATGTGATGCACTACATGGCGACGCATAAAATCGCGACGATGACGGTTGTCGTCAGCGGGGAAACTTCGATCGACGACATTTCGCGCGCATTGCGCAACGGCGCTTACGATTACTTAAAGAAGCCGTATGTACCGGAAGAGTTACTGGCAACCGTCAACAACGCCATCCGCAAAAAACGTTTGGAAGATGCGAATCGCGTGATGGAAGCGCGTCTCAATCGCTCCGAAAAACTGCACCGATTCATCGTGAATAATTCGCCCGACCTCATCTATATTCTCGACGAGCAAGGCTGCTTTAGTTTTCTCAACTCGAAAATCGAATCACTGCTCGGTTATGGCCGCAACGAGCTGCTGGGCCATCCGATCACGCAATTGGTCGATGAAGAAGATTTGGAAAAAGCGCGTTACTTTTTCGAGCAGGCAGCGCGCTCGCACAATTCATCGCGCAGCATCGAAATCGCGTTGCGTCCGCGCGAACAAAGCCAGAGCAAACGCTATTTTGAACTCTCGGTATGGCCGGTCAGCGAGACTGAAAGCATTGCCGGCAACGCGCAGCGCTATCGAATTTACGGTACGGCGCGCGACATTACCGATCGCATGGAAGCCGAAGCATTCATTAATTTTCAGGCCTATCACGATTTATTAACGCGCTTGCCGAATCGCGCGTTATTTAAAGATCGTCTGAGCATGGGACTGACGCAGGCCGCGCGAAATAATCAGCGTCTTGCGGTTATGTTTATCGATCTCGATCGTTTCAAAATTATCAATGACTCGCTGGGTCACACGATGGGCGATCGACTGTTGCAGGCCGTCAGCCAGCGTCTTTTAAGCTGCATTCGTAAAGGCGATACATTGTCGCGTTTTGGCGGCGACGAATTCACCTTGCTGCTGCCCGACATGATGGGCACGCAGGCGGCGATTCAAGTGGCGGAAAAAATACTTGAGAGTATTAAAGACCCATTCAAACTCGGCGATCACGATATTCATATTGGCGCATCGATCGGCATCGCGGTTTATCCCGAAGGCGGCACCACGCTCGACGGTTTGATTAAAAACGCCGACATCGCAATGTACCGCGTAAAAAATACTGGCAAGGATGGCTATCACGTTTTCAGTCACGACATGACTGCGATTGCTACGCAACGCCTGCTGCTAGAGCAAGATATGCGTCGCGCACTCGAAAACAACGAATTCGAAATTCATTACCAGCCACAAGTCGACGCACAGACCGAGCAATTGGTCGGCGTTGAAGCATTGGTGCGCTGGCGCCATCCGACGCTGGGCTTATTGGCGCCGGCCGAATTTATTCCTGTTGCCGAAGACAGCCGCCTGATTATCGAACTCGATCGGCTGACGCTGAGTTGCGCGTGTCGCGAAATCGGTGCGCAACACCGCACCGGACATCCGTTGCTGAAACTGTCGGTAAATTTATCGCCGCTCGTGCTCGAGCGCGCCAATTTCGTCGAACACATTCTCGATGTGCTGACGCGCGAACAGTTCCCAGCGCACTTGCTGGAGCTCGAAATTACCGAAGGCCTGCTGATGAACGATCGGCACGATGTGATCGAGAAATTGCGCAAGCTCAGCAGCGCTGGCGTACAGATCGCGATCGACGACTTTGGCACCGGTTATTCGTCACTGAGCTATTTGCAGAAGTTTCCGATCAATACATTGAAAATCGATCGCAGCTTCGTGCTCGCTATTAAAACGGCCGAAGAAGATGCGTGCATCGTTAACGCCATCATCTCGATGGCGCAAGGATTGAAGCTGAGCATCATTGCGGAGGGCGTCGAGAATGTTGCGCAACTGCATTATTTGCGCTCGCTCGGCTGTAACGCCGTGCAGGGATATTTATTCGGAAAGGCGGCGCCGTTGAGTGAGCTAGTCGATCGGCTGGCGCTATCGACCGGGATGTTGCTGCACCAGACGGCAAGTGCCGGGCACTGACCTGGCCTTACTCGGACTCGCGATGCTTGGCATACGCATTTGCACGCCGCTCTTCGATTGGCACGCCGAGATGTTTTTCGCCGCGCTGTTCTGCTAATTCGATTTGCTTGCGGCGCTCGCGAAAGCGTCCTTTTTGTTCCTCGGTTAATGTCGCATGGCAGCGCGGACACGACACTCCCGCTTCGTAAAGCGGCGATTCACGCGCGGTGTCATCGACACCCCAACCGCACGCATGACACAGTTCGTATGTTCCTTTTTGCAGTTGGTGATTCACTGCAACGCGGTTATCGAAAACGAAGCATTCCCCCTGCCATAAACTTTGTTCGGCGGGCACTTCCTCGAAATATTTCAGAATTCCGCCCTTGAGGTGATACACCTCATCGAAGCCTTGTTGCAGCATAAAGGCGGATGCTTTTTCGCAGCGAATTCCGCCGGTGCAAAACATCGCGACTTTCTTATGTTTACTCGGATCGAACTGTTGCACGTACTGGGGGAACTCGCGAAACGTTTGCAGGTTCGGATTCAACGCGTGTTGAAACGTGCCTATTTCTACTTCGTAATCATTGCGCGTATCGACGACGAGCACTTCCGGATCGCTGATCAGTGCGTTCCAGTCGCGCGGCTCGACATATTGGCCGACAAGGCAATTCGGATCGATACCATCGACGCCAAGCGTGACGATCTCTTTTTTTAACTTCACTTTCATACGCAGGAATGGCTGCTCGTCGTCGAGCGATTCCTTGGTTTCGATATCGGCGAAACGCGCATCGGCGCGCAAATACGTCAATACGGTATCGATGCCGTCGCGGGGGCCGGCGATGGTACCGTTGATGCCCTCATGCGCCAGCAACAGCGACCCTTTGACATCGGCATTGACGCATACCTGCAACAGCGGCTCGCGCATTTCGCGATAATTTTCGAGCGTGACGAATTTGTACAACGCGGCAACAACGACGGACATAGATGTAAAACCAATCTGCGTAGGAAATTAATGATGATCGTGTTTGCTACCACCCATGCATTCGGGCGATGCGGGGGCCAAGCCATTGCGCTGCTGCCATTCCTGTTCGGTATAGGTGTGCAACGCGAGTGCATGCACGGGCCCAGCTAATTCGTCGGCGAGTACTTTGTAAATCATCTGGTGACGCGCGACCGGCCGCTTGTCGCCAAATTCCGGCGAAACCAGCACTAGCTTGAAATGCGTTTCCGAACCCGGCGGCACCGAATGCATGTGCGACTCATTGATAACTTCGACATGCAGCAACGGTAGAGCCGCATTCAACTTGGTTTCGATCTGCTTTTGCACCGACATAGCCGCTTACCGAGCAGGGTTAAGGGGCGGCGATTATACGCGGTCGCCCCTTGGATTTGATTGCGCAACATCAACGTCGCGGCTACCGTTAGTCCACGCCTTCCCTTCCAGTCCACCTTTTCGATAGATCGCCATCATGGATGCCTCACTGTACGACGTGTATTTGACCGGGAAATTGACCGACGATGTGACCATCGAAGCTGCCTCGCAGCGATTGGCCGCACTCTTCAAATCGACACCGGCCGCGATGGCAGGAATGCTCAACGGCAAACCGCAGCTACTTAAACGCGGTGTCGATAAAGCCACGGCGCTGAAATATCGGGAGGCGTTGCAAAAGGCTGGCGTTGAAGTCGCCTTTAAATCCGTCGTGGTGCCAACCGACGTACCGGCAACCCCGGCCACATCGACAACACCAGCCACACCGCCACGCACAGAGACCATCAAAACAACGGCATCGACAGGATTACAGCTGGCGCCACCGGGCGCGGATGTTTTAACAGAGAATGAGCGACGCGTTTTCGAGCGGACCACTATCGATACCAGTCATCTTTCGGTGGCGGAACTTGGCTTACTGCCCTCGCTGCATGCCGACATCGAGCCGGTAGCACCTCAGATCGATCATCTGTCGATGGCCCCGCTGGGCGATTTGCTCAACGAGTCTGAGCGACAGCATCTACACCCGGTCGCACCGGATATCGATGGCCTGAGCCTCGCGCCCGCCGGTGCGCTCATCGAAACTCTGACGACAACGACCGAAGCGGTAAATCCTGATATTTCGCAATTTACCGTAGCACCTGCCGGCGCCGAGTTACTGACCGATGACCAACGCCGTAAACCTGCGGTCGCGGCGCCGGATACCACGCATCTTCAGTTGGTAAAGTCTTGATCAGGTTGCCACCGGTAAATGCACCGACACCCGCAAACCGGGCTGATTGTCGTCAACCACGATAGCGCCCGAATGCAGATGAATCACCGCCTGCACCAGACTTAAACCCAAACCGTTGCCCGGTTGCTCGCCCCGGCTTGCTTCGACGCGATAGAAGCGCCGGAAGATTTTGTCGCGCTCCTCCGCCGGCACGCCGGGACCACTGTCCGCAATGACGATCTGCAACTTGCCGGGCTCGATAGTGGCATCAACTCTCACTTTGCCGTGCTCAGGCGTGTATTTAATCGCGTTATCCAGCAGATTGGCGAACGCCTGAAACAGCAGATCGCGATCGCCAGCCAGCATGAGCGGCTGGCTTAAATGCGCAACGATCTCGATATCTTTGTCGACGGCAAGCGGATCGTACAGCTCGATCACGTCATGCACGATTTTGCTGAGATCGAGCCGCTGAAACCCGGAAATACGCTGACCCGATTCGATCTGCGCAATTCGCAGCAACGCATTGAACGTCGCCAGTAAGCCATCCGCCTCATCGATAACCGCCTGCACCGTGGGTTGCGCGTCGCTCGGCATCGCCGCCTGTAGACCGGCCAGATGGTTGCGTAATCGCGTTAGCGGTGTGCGGAGATCATGGGCGATGTTGTCGGTGACCTGACGCACGCCATCCATCAACGCCTGAATACGGTCGAGCATGCGATTGAACGTGGTGCCCAGTCGGCGAAAGTCGCCGCTCGAATTGCGCACCGCGACGCGCTGGGATAAATCGCCATCCATGATCGATTGCACGGTACGGTTGATCGTTTCCATATTGCGCAGACTGCGTCCCGCCACCACAGCGCCGCCGATCGCGCCCAACGCAATCGTAATAAACATCGTCCGCAGCAACATCGACAGGATGATCTGTTCGAACACGATGAAATCAGTGTAATTGCGGGCGACGACGAGCCACTTGCCATCGGGTAAGTGTTTTACCGCCGTGATCATATGCTCGTCGGTGCGCCAGGCATCCCCAAACGAAACGCTATATTCGAGCGCAGCCCAGTTTTCGTAGCTGTCGGCCGGCCATTTCTTCATATCGCCGGCAATACGCTGTCGCTGTGCATCGGTCAGTAAATAATAGAAGCGCTCGATGTTGTGACCTGCCTGCGGTGACAACAGCGCTTGCTCCAGTGCGGCGATACCTTCGTTGCGAAAAATCTCTTCCAGTCGAATGGACTCCGCCTGCACCGCATCGTGCGCGCTACGAAAGTAGTTCGAGGAAAACGAGGCAAATACCAGCGCAAGCACAATGAAGACGACCACGCTCAAACCGGCCACATACGAAAACATGAATTTGAAAGTGAGGCTGGCGAGAATGCGCTTCAAATTCATAGCAGATCGGGGTCCTGCAATAAATAACCGGCGCCGCGTACGGTACTGAGCAAAGGCGCATCGAAGCCGCGATCGATTTTTTGACGCAACCGGCTGATGTGGACGTCAATCACGTTAGTCTGTGGATCGAAGTGATAATCCCAGACGTTCTCCAGCAACATTGTGCGCGTCACGACTTGGCCGGCGTGGCGCATCATGTATTCGAGCAGCTTGTATTCGCGCGGCTGCAAACTCAGAACCTGACCATCGCGCGTGACGCGATGCGTCAGCAGATCCATTTCAAGGTCGGCGACTTTGAGACGCACCTCGAACTGGTTGGCTTGCTGTCGGCGCTGAATCGCTTCAAGACGTGCCACCAGTTCGGCAAACGCAAACGGTTTAACCAGATAATCGTCGCCGCCCGCCTTCAACCCTTTCACGCGATCGTCGACATCGCCGAGGGCGCTCAATATCAGTACCGGCGTTTTATCGCCGCGGCCGCGCATATCCTCGATGATCGTCAGGCCGTCCACGCCAGGCAGCATACGATCGACGATGACAGCATCGAACTTACCAGCGCGCACGCTGGCCAAGCCTTTGGTGCCATCGGCGGCGTGCTCAACGCGATGCTGACCTTCGCGCAATCCCTTACCGATGTAATCCGCGACGGTGCGATCGTCTTCGATCAAAAGGATGTGCATGGGTTCTCCGTTTTGTCATCTGAGCCGAGTAGGCTGTCACAGTTCTGAGGGGTGCGATTATCGCGATTTTTAACGGTGACTACATTGCTAATTAATTACGGACGCCGAATCGAAATTTTGCCTGACCTCACTGATCGGGCTTAACAACGGTAAACGTAATTTAGTCTTGGCGATATGCAAAACGCGTCTAATCGAGCGAGCTGCTTTTTTCGCGAGAACTGGCAAACTTAGTCACAGGGAAGAGCACTTTTTAGGTGTATCGAGGGCAGTATGCGTAACCCTATCGGCTTCAACCCACTTACCGGCTTTCGCGGTTTGTTGACGCTCTGCTTAACCGCCATGACAGCACTATTCGCCCCGGCGAGTTTGGCCGCACCCGGCGAAGAGGCGTTTTATCAACAACTGCTGAAGCTTCCCGAAACCGACGGTTATCGCCCCACCCGTACCTTCACCATCATTACCGATGCCGAAAACGGCAATCAGCTGGTTGCCGATGACGATGCCGATCTGCGCTTCAATCTGCTGTGGATGCAACAATTCCGCCCCGGCTATAAAACGACGCAAGGCGGCGCAGCGTTCGGCAAAATCTTTCGTTCATACGTGAAATCGGCGTACAAATCCTATCGCGATCGCAATAACGGCGGCATGCTGTCGGCGCTGCCTGACGAAAACGGTTCGCTGCCCTCATCGCGCTTTCGCGGTGGCGAAATGGACTACGGCCTGAAAGTCACTGACGACGAAGTGCGTATCCGTATCGAATACTCGTATTGATCCCTCGCGAAGCGAGTGTTGATCGCCACAATCGACCAATCCTAGAATGGCGCGCCTTGAACCGGACGCGCCATTGTCATGTCGGACTCCACCCCTTCGTTGCCGCATGCCGGCGTTCTGCGGCGTTTAATCGCGCTGATTTATGACGCCTTTCTGTTATTCGGCCTGCTCGTCGTACCTCTATTCCTTTTTACCGCCTTAAACAACCGCGGTGCCGGAATACCCGAGCAAGGCGTAGTGCACGAATTACCCCCCATTGCACCAGCGCCGATATTGTTCGCGTACACCGTCTGCGTTATCGCCGGATTCTATTTTTTCTTCTGGCGCAAGACGGGGCAAACGCTGGGAATGCAGGCGTGGCGAATGCGCGTCGTTAGCCGCGATGGCGGCCGCCCAAGTTGGCGTCAATGCGCAGTGCGCGCAGCAGTTGGAATAGGTTCGCTGGGATTATTTGGATTGGGTTACTGGTGGTTGCTGGTCGATCGCGACCGGCTCACCTGGCACGATCGCGCATCGAATACAAAAGTAATCGTTCTGCCGAAGCCGTAAACAACTACGGCTTGGATGGTCAGCGCCTGCGCAATAGAAAGAAGCCGGCAACCAGACTGACAAGAATCGGCGCGGAGGATGCCAGAATCGGTGCGAAGCCATAAACCAGACTGGCTGGGCCGAGCATGTCCTGACTGATCCGAAAAACGATACCGATCAGCAGACCGACAAATACCCGCGCACCCATCGACGCCTGCCGCAACGGGCCGAAAATAATCGATGCCGCCACCAACACCAGACTCACGATCGCCAGCGGCTGGAGCAATTTATTCCACAGCGCCAACTCGTACTGACCGGTTTCGGAAGCCTGTTTTTTCAGGAAGCTGACGTATTGCCAGAGGCCGCTGATCGAAAGATCGTTCGGATCGAGCACGAGAATATTGAGCAACTGCGGCGACAGCTGCGTTTCCCAGCGCTGCCTTGCCGCGCTCGTCGATCGTAGATGATCGCCTTCGAAATGCGTAACGCGCACATCCTCCAACAGCCAGTGATCGTCCTGAAAAATGGCGCGTTGCGCGAACAGCGCCTGTTGCAAACGTCGGCTTTCATCCAGCGTGAACATCGATACGCCGAATAATTCTCCGTTCGGCTGCACCGCGTTGAAGTGTACGAAACTATTGCCTTCGCGATGCCACAAGCCGTATTCGCTGACGCTGATATCTTTTTTCTGGAGCAGCATCGCTCGATAACTTTGCGCAATCTGCTGAGTTTGCGGGGCAATGAATTCGGCGACGATCAATCCGAAAAATGTCACGAGCAGCGCCGGCCGCAGCGCCATCCATAAAATCCGTGCGACCGACACACCGGCGGCGCGAATCACCACCAGCTCGCTGGTACTAGCCAGCGATCCCAGCCCCGCGAGACACCCGATCAACACCGCGAACGGCAGAATTTGCGCGAGATGGCTCGGCAGCGACATCAACGTGTAATACGCCGCTGGTCCGAGCGTGTATTTGCCCTGCATATCGCCACGCTGATCGAGCACACCGATGATGAAATCGAGCCCCATCAGCACCGCCAGCACCAGGCAAATCGCCGCAGCCACCTGAATCGCGACATAGCGCGTAATCAATCTCATGACGCAATCGCCGTTACGCTGGCCCGGCTGACGCGTCGGCTGCGTAGATATTGCGGACCGAACATCAATGCCAATCCGAGCAGCAGAAAGATTCCATGAATCCACCACAATCCGAGATCGACCGGTATCTGCCGCTTGCCGATGGCTTCACGCCCCATGCTCAATAAGATCAGATAAGTCATGAACAGCAGAAAAGCCGGAAACAACTTGCTATAGCGGCCGCGCCGGTGATCGGTACGCGCCAGCGCCACCGCGATCAATGTCGACACCAGCGTCAACAGTCCCAGCGAAATTCGCCATTGCAGCGTCGCTTTCGAATCGGGGCGCCGCGCTTGCAGCAGCTCCGCCGTGCTCAGCGAATCTTGCTTTCGGTACAGTGGTACGCGGTTGCTCTGCTCGATCAATTGACCGAACTTAGCGAAGTCCATTAATTGAAATTCCAGCTCGCCCGGCTGACCGAGATACCGCGTGCCATCGTTCAGCACGAGGAAGCGTTCGCCGGATTCGGGATCGATTTCGGTGCGGCCACGTCCTGCAATCATCACCACTTGCCGGCTGGAACCATCGCTTTCGACATGCCGGTCGGCGGCGAATACACCGAGCATATCGCCAGTTTCCGAATCGATTTTATCGACATAGGTCACGCGGCCTCCGCCTTGATTGATCACGCGGAAGGTACCGGCGCTAAGCATTTCCAGACCGGTCATGTTCTTCGCTTCGTTCATCATTTTTTGCACGCGCAACGTCGTGTACGGCGTGACGAACAAACTGATCAGCGCCACCAGCACGGCAACCAATATCGCCGCCGGCGCGATCATTTTCAGCAGCCGCGCCGGGCCGACACCGCACGCGGAAATCACAACCATTTCGCTGTCGACATACAGCCGCCCGAGCGCGAGTAGTACGCTGACAAAAAATGCGAGCGGCATGATCAGCTCGAGAAAACTCGGCAAGCGAAAAAAGATCACGCCGAAAACGAGCCCTTGTGGCAAATCGCCCGCCGCAGCCGAACCCAGATAACCAACGAGCCGACCGCTGATCACGATCACCAGCAATGTGAAGGTTACGGCCAGCATCGTCAGCAAAATTTCGCGAGTAAGGTATCGAAACAGAATCACACTGGTTGTCCGTCTATTCGTTGCCGGTCATTTTGTTGATGGTCAATGGCTATTAACGATCAGGGCGATTCGCTGCCCGGTATCAAATTCACCGATGGCTCTCTAAACTAACCGCCACCACGTTATTGGTCGCGATGTTATTTCAGCGAACCGATGATTACGATTTTCGCACATGGAATTCGCTGCTCGATTTTCCGCAGCGATGCAGAAGGCGCGACATTATGAGTGCGCCGCGCGATTATCCCGAAATTCCCTTCACTTGTCTTGCGAGGACCCTCATGCAAATCAGCGGCAAATCGTTTCCCAACCCAATTCAGTTGCGCAGCCCGTGTCTGATAATCGGCATTAGCGGCAAAGGACCGTTGCGCGGTATCGCCAAACAGATCGACAGCGCCAGCGGGGGCGTGATTACCCGCTTGCAAAAACGTGGCGATCTGAAAGGCGACTGGGCGCAAACGCTGCTGCTGCCGGCGCTGACCGGTATCGCCGCCGAGCGTGTGCTGTTGGTTGGCACCGGCGAAGGCAAGGCCGTCGGCGACGCCGAATTTCGCAAATTCGTGCAAGCGGCACTCGCTGCATTGATCGAACAGAAAGTCGAAGAAGCACATTGGCTGGTCGACGGTATCGTTGTCAGTGGCCGCGATAACGCGTGGCAGCTGATGCAAATCGCTATCGCCGCGAATCTGCGCGAATACCGCTACACCGAAACGCTGTCGAAACCGAAACCGGCGATTGCACTGCGAAAACTGCACATCGACAACATAACTGACGCCAATGCTAAAACTGCATTGAAACGCGGTACCGCGATCGGTCGCGGCATGAATGTGACCCGTCGGCTCGGCGATTTGCCGCCGAATATCTGCACGCCGACGTTCCTCGCTAAAGAAGCGCGCAGCCTCGCGCGTAAGTTCCCGGCAATCGCCGTACGTGTGCTCGAGGAAAAAGCGATGCGGGAGCTCGGCATGCACTCGTTGCTGTCCGTCGCGGCAGGCACCGATCAACCGGCCAAGCTGATCACGTTCGAATATCGCGGCGGCAAACGCGGCGAACAACCGCAGGTGCTGGTCGGCAAAGGCATCACCTTCGACAGCGGCGGCATCAGCCTGAAACCCGGCCCGAAAATGGATGAGATGAAATTCGATATGTGCGGCGCCGCCAGCGTATTCGGCACGCTGCACGCGATCGCCGAAATGGGCCTGCCATTGAATGTGGTCGGCATCGTTGCGGCCACCGAAAATATGCCGAGCGGCGGCGCGACCAAACCCGGCGACGTGATCACCAGCATGTCGGGCCAAACCATCGAAGTGCTGAACACCGACGCCGAAGGCCGACTCGTGCTATGCGATGCGCTCACCTATGCGGCACGCTTCAAGCCGGCCGCGGTGATCGACATCGCCACGCTGACCGGCGCCTGCGTCATTGCGCTCGGCAAACACGCAAGCGGATTGTTCAGCAATCAGGATGACTTCGCGCAGGAACTGCTCGCAGCCGGCCAAACCATCGGCGATCGCGCGTGGCAAATGCCTTTATGGGATGAATATCAACGCCAGCTCGACAGCAATTTCGCCGACATCGGCAACATCGGCGGGCCGAGCGGCGGCGCCGTTACCGCCGCGTGCTTCCTCGCCCGCTTTACCAAAGCCTATCGTTGGGCGCATCTCGATATTGCCGGCACTGCATGGGACGAAGGCGCAGCGAAAGGCGCGACAGGCCGTCCGGTCGGCTTGCTGACGCAGTACTTGATCGATAAAAGCTGATCGATAAAAGCAAATAAGTTGATCGACAAGTAGCGACGCCATGCCTCAGGTTGATTTTTATATCCTTGCCGAAGCCAGCACCGAGCAGCGCCTGCTGTTCGGTTGCCGCCTCGCGGAGAAAGCCTTCAAGCTGGGGCATTCGCTCTATCTGCATTGCGCCGATTCGCAACAAGGGCAATGGCTCGACGACATGTTGTGGCAGTTTCAACCGTCGAGTTTTCTACCCCATACACAACAGGCCGACGCACCGGTGCAAATAGGCTGGGGACCGCTCGATCGCGATCGCACCGATAACACCGTGCTGATCAATTTGAGTTTGTCGGTGCCGCCGTTTTTCGATCGCTTTCAGCGCATCACCGAAATTGTTGTGCAGAATCCCGAAGTGCTCGACGCCACGCGCAATGCATGGCGCTTTTATCAACAACAGCAATGCACGCTCGATCGGCACGATCTGCGCAAAGGGAATTAGCGAAGTCGCTGCCCCCGTGAAAGCGGCGCGCGTGAAAGCCGCGTCCCAATTTCATCGAAAAACCAGCGCATCAGGCATTCGGCTGCTAAATTTTCAAGCAATTGCCGAGAGCGCTCTGCCATGTCCGACCACGATCACGATCCGAATTCGCCCTTCCACAAGCCCGAATATCTGCTCGATGAGCTCGAATCGATCAAGGGCCTGCTCGGCGATGACGATCCGCAGCTACCCGCCGATCTTACTTTATCTCCCGATATTTCGTTGCCACCCGATATTCCCTTGCTCGACGATATGGTTATCGAGCATCTCGACGATAACGCTCAGCTGCTGAATCTGAATCGCATTTTCGATGACGGCAGCGATGGCGAAGGCGCAACGCCGCCGGTCACACCCAGCGTGCAATTTCCCCGGTTTCAGCTCGATGTGGCGATCAGCGATGACACCTCTTCCATTACCGCATCGATGCCGAATTCATCCTCGCCACCTCGCCCGCGCGTACGCCCCGATTACAGCCGCGACATTCTGATTCAGGAATTGATCGACGAATTCGTACCGCAAATCGAATCGGCATTGCGCGATCGTCTGGCCAAGTTCGATACCGCGACGTTGACCAAACTCAAAGACAAGTAGCGCATTCGTCTCGCATCCATCCATCACCGGTTTCGCTTTTTGGCCGCGTTGCGCGGCCGGGTTCTCTTGCTTTTGGCCACGTTGCGCGGCCGGGTTATACTGCGCGGCCTGACGGCGCGCCCCATCTTATTCACTGCTTTAAATTCTGCGTCCGACGTATTGATTGCAATACGTCATCCGCGTGCATTGCGGTCGCCGCCATAATTCCCTTCTCTAATGAGTCGACGACTACATCGCCATGGAAAAAGTTTTTCAGCCTGCCGATATCGAAACCCGCTGGTACGAGACATGGGAGCAAGCCGGTTATTTCAAACCGACCGGCCACGGTACGCCCTACTCGATCATGATTCCGCCGCCGAACGTGACCGGCTCGCTGCACATGGGTCACGGTTTCAATAACGCGATCATGGATGCGCTGATCCGTTATCACCGCATGAAAGGCAATAACACGCTATGGCAGGTCGGCACCGATCACGCCGGCATCGCGACGCAAATGGTGGTCGAGCGTCAACTCGCCGCGCAGAACATCACGCGCCACGATCTCGGCCGCGACAAATTTCTCGATAAAGTGTGGGAATGGAAAGCCGAATCCGGCGGCAATATCACGCGGCAAATTCGCCGCCTCGGCTCGTCGGTCGACTGGTCGCGCGAACGCTTCACGATGGACCCCGGTCTGTCGAACGCGGTAAAGGAAGTATTCGTCCGGTTGTTCGACGAGGGCCTGATTTATCGCGGCAAACGTCTGGTCAACTGGGACCCGAAACTCAACACCGCAGTTTCCGATCTTGAAGTGCTGTCCGAAGAAGAACAGGGTTCGATGTGGCATTTCCGCTATCCGCTCGCTGACGGAAGCGGGCATCTCGTTGTCGCAACGACGCGGCCGGAAACGATGCTCGGCGACACCGGCGTTGCGGTAAACCCCAACGACGAACGCTATAAACATCTCATCGGCCAACAAATTCGTTTGCCGATCGTGAACCGGCTGATTCCGATTGTTGCGGACGATTATGTCGACAAGGAATTCGGCACCGGCTGCGTCAAAACCACCCCCGCGCACGATTTCAACGATTACGAAGTCGGTAAACGTCACAATCTGCCGCTGATCAATATTTTCGATCGCGACGCCAAAGTGCTCGCCGAATTTACCGTCCTCACCTTCGACAATTACGCGGGCGTGCACGGCGAAAAAGCGCCGGTCGAATACGCCGGTCTCGATCGTTTCGATGCGCGCAAAAAAGTTGTCGCGGAATTCGAAGCGCTCGGCCTGCTCGAAAAAATCGAACCACACACTTTGAAAGTACCGCGCGGCGATCGCAGCGGCGTGGTGATCGAGCCGTGGCTGACCGACCAGTGGTACGTCAACGTGAAATCGCTCGCTGAGCCCGCGATTAAAGCGGTCGAAAATGGCGATATTCAATTCGTACCGAAACAATACGAAAACATGTATTTCGCGTGGATGCGCGATCTGCAGGATTGGTGTATTTCACGGCAATTGTGGTGGGGCCATCGCATCCCCGCGTGGTACGACAATCACGGCAATGTCTACGTCGGCCGCGATGAAAACGAAGTACGCGCAAAATACTCGCTCGCAGCGGATGTTGTTTTACGTCAGGACGACGATGTACTCGATACCTGGTTTTCAGCGGCGCTGTGGACATTCTCGACGCTCGGGTGGCCCGAGCAAACGCCGGAGCTAAAAACATTCCATTCGACCGATGTGCTCGTCACCGGCTTCGACATTATTTTCTTCTGGGTCGCGCGCATGATCATGATGACGCTGCACTTCGTGAAGAACGACGACGGCACACCGCAGGTTCCATTTAAAACCGTGTACGTCCATGGCCTCGTGCGGGATTCGCAAGGCCAGAAAATGTCGAAGTCGAAAGGCAATGTGCTCGACCCGATCGACCTGATCGATGGCATCGATCTCGAAACGCTGGTGCAGAAACGCACCAGCGGCATGATGCAACCGCAGCTCGCGCAGAAAATCGAAAAGCAGACGCGCAAGGAATTTCCCGAAGGTCTCGCCGCGTATGGCACCGACGCATTGCGCTTTACGTTCTGCTCGCTGGCATCGACCGGCCGCGATATTAAATTCGATGTAGGCCGTATCGAAGGCTTCCGCAATTTCTGCAACAAAATCTGGAACGCCGCGCGTTATGTATTGAGCAATTGCGAAGGCAATGAGTGCGGCGCCGATAACAGCGATACCGATTACACGCTCAGCCTCGCCGATCGCTGGATTATTTCCGCACTGCAGCGCACCGAAGTAGAAATGGAAAAAGCGTTCGCGAGTTATCGTTTCGATTTCGCCGCGCAAACGATTTACGAATTTGTCTGGAACGATTACTGCGACTGGTATCTCGAATTATCGAAGCCGGTGCTGTGGGATGCGAACGCTTCGCCCGCGCAGAAAAAAGGCACGCGCCGCACCTTGATCCGAGTGTTAGAAGCAACGCTGCGTTTGTTGCATCCGCTGATGCCGTTCATCACCGAAGAAATCTGGCAACGCGTCGCGCCGCTGACAGGCAAAAGCGGCAACACCATCATGCTGCAGCCGTATCCGATCGCCAACGAAAGTCGCATCGATGTTGCCGCCGAGCAGGATATCGCGTGGCTGAAATCCGTCATCCTCGGCGTGCGTAATATTCGCGGCGAAATGAACATTTCCCCCGCGCAGGAAATTCCGCTGCTGCTGCGCAATGGCGATGCCGAAGATCGTCGCCGCGCCGACGACAATGCAACGTTCCTGCGGAAGCTCGCCAAACTGTCGTCGATCGAATGGCTTTCCGCCGATCAGGAACCGCCCGCCGCCGCTACGCAGCTCGCCGGAGCGATGCAGTTATTGGTGCCGATGGCCGGTCTGATCGACAAGAACGCCGAACTCGCGCGCCTTGCGAAGGAAATGGAAAAAATCGAAAAAGACACCGATCGGCTCCGTGTGAAACTCGCCAACGCCGATTTCGTTGCGCGGGCACCAGCGGATGTTGTCGCGAAGGAACAGGAGCGGCTTAGCGCGCAGATCGATGCCCTCGAACAATTGCGCAGCCAGCACGCCACGATCGCGGCGCTTTGATTAGCAAAAGAAATTTTTTATTAACGACGATAACGTATAACCACCCGCTTTAAATTTTCTAAATCAACATGTTAACGGCGCCTATGTGGCGCCTTTTTTTATTACGGAACACATAGGTTTTATTACAGGACAACAGAGGCGATTACGTAAAATTAATTTGTTCCCTCCGCGCTTTTCAGCGACGCTAAAGCCGCTTTTTTAACAACCTGGCGGAAGCTTGCTATTCGCCGATCGTAAAAATAATAAGAGCTGAGCGGTACCGATGTTCGCAATTATCTCTGCACACTCCGATCCGCACAGTGGTGGCGCTGCTGTAGCTTTGCCGTTTTTCACGCTTTATCCCGAAAACGTGCGCTATGCGCAAATCGCTTAATCGAATTGTTGTGTTGAATGAGGATGTAGTCATGTCAGATCGTATTAAAGGAATCGTCAAGTGGTTCAATAACGCCAAAGGTTTTGGTTTTATTACCCACGATGAAGGCGACGATGTATTTGTGCATTTCCGCTCGATTCGCGGCGATGGATATCGAACGCTGACGCAAGGACAGCAGGTTGAATTCGCGCTGCAAGCGGGACCGAAAGGCCTACATGCGGAAGACGTCGACAAGGTCTGAACTTCTACATCTCAACTTATAAAGCTGAATTTATTTCAGTTGAATGTAGATCCGAAACAATGCGCTACTCGAAAATTTGCGTATTGTTTCGCCCACTGCTTTTGGCTCGATATAACGCCTGATCGGCGTGTTCGAGCCAAACGTTAGCGCTGGCGCACCCATCGTTTAATTTCGCGATGCCCAGACTGACGGTGAATCTCACCTGCTCTTTTCCGGCCTTGACGACACTGGCTTCTATGGCGTGACGCAGCCGTTCACAAAAGATAAAAGCCCCGTCCACATCGGTATGGGGCAATATCACGACGAACTCTTCCCCGCCGTAACGTCCGCAAATATCCACTTCGCGCGATTGTTCGCGCAGCGTGCGCGAAACCAGGCGAATTGCTTCATCGCCAATCGGATGACCATAGGTATCGTTGATATGTTTGAAATGATCGATATCGAACATCACCAATGACATCGTTTCACCGGTGCGTTGCGCACGTCGGAATTCTTCGTTGAAACGTTCATCCCAGTAACCGCGGGTCCATAACGCCGTTAACCGATCGGTACGGCTCAATAATAAAAGCTCGGTCTGCGCCTCTTCCAATGCTTGCCGCGCCATAGCGATTTCGGTGACGTCGTAAACGACAATCCCCATGCGCTCGACTTGATCATTGGCGGCGCGCAGCGGCACGAACATCGCGTTCTGATACATCATGTTGACGTTATAGTGGATCGGCAGATGGAGCGGGAAGCGAAACAAATAAGGACGCTCCTCCCAGGTCGCATAAACGGGGATACCCAATTCGAATACCGTTTCGATGCGCCGCCATAACCATTGCTCAGGCAGATCGGGAAACAATTCGAGAATCGAACGCCCCATCGCGTTTTCGGATTTGATACCGCTGTGCGCCTGCATGAACCGATTGAACACTTCGACATGCAAGGTGCGATCAAGCACGACGATGCCGATGTTCGAGCTCTGAATAACATCGAGCAGCCAGTGCAGGTCCTTAAAATCTTCAGCATCCATTATGCAAGCAGCAGCTCGAGTTGGTTGAACAACTTGGGCAGTGATTGTTGATGAAACAACAGCACCAGGTCACACGTCGTTGAAAAGCCCTCGAAACGATAATTCAATTCGAGTGCCAGCGTTTTATCCCACGGAAATTTATGCTCCGCGAAAACTTCGCGTAGCTTTTTGCGCAACGTCAGCAATACCGGATAGCCGATCAGCACATCGATTTCCAGCTGCGCCAATACCGATTGAATACACGAACCGTTGAGCAACGATGCCATTTCGAGCATGTGCTCGACTTGTTGACGAAACTCGGTGGCGGGTTCGTATCCCATCAGAATCGATAAATCGCTGAGCGTGGCATCACTGAATAACAAAAGTGCTTCCCCGCTGACGCCATCTCCATAAAACGGCTGCGTTACGGCGGAGACGTTTGCGTTATCGTCCATTGCCGTCAACGCCATACGAATATCGGCGGATTCGAGCAGATGAACTTGGGGAATGGGCAATTGCACGAATGCTGAAAAACTGCGGGCGATTTTGTCCGCAGTCTGTCCGACCGCTATGTTGGCTATTTCCTGAAAGCCATCTCTAAGCTCTTCGCTTAATTCGATCATCGCTCGCCATTTTATTTAACTTTCGATACGGCCATTCAATGGTGGCTAAGTCTAGCAGGAGCCTTGTACGCGCGCCCTGCATGGGCCGAATTCATTGAACAGCGCCCCTTCGCTTATTCCATAAAAATCAAATTAGACTCAGTAATGCGGCGGTGGAGTTTCCACTCGTTGTTCGTCGGCCCAACTCTCCAATTCGCCAAGCTGCTGTTCGAGGCGAGAATTGATGAGCGTCAACTGATCGATGCGCTGTTGTTGCTCGGTGACAACATTATCGAGCGCCTGCAACGCGTCTTCCTGAAAAGCCAATTGAGTTTGCAGCTCCACCAATTGCGCTTTCACTTCGCGCCACGCCGTCTGCATCGCGCTCAATTCCTGCTGTTGAGCCAATTGTGTCTGTTCGTCCATTTCGTTGTGCTCACTCAGGTCTCATATTTGCCGCGCGCTTAAAAATGGCTTGCGTACCGTGCGCCATTATAATGACGGCATTTGGAGGGGGATATTATGAGTCTTGTTTACAGCACGGATAAAGGGCGGCTTTGTCCCGATTGTCACCAACAAGTCGCGCAATGCCAATGCAAAACGGTGATTAGGAATAAAGCGGCAGCAAGCAATGTGTTCGCCGACGGCTCGGTAAGACTACAGCGACAAATACAGGGACGCGGCGGAAAAACAGTGACAGTGATTTCAGGGCTCGCGCTCGCAGACAACGAATTGCAGCAGCTCGCTAAATTATTGAAGCAGCGATGCGGCAGCGGCGGTTCAATCAAAAACGGTGCAATCGAAATTCAAGGCGATCATCGCGACCAGTTAAAAATCGAACTGGAGACGCGCGGTTATAAAGTCAAACTCGCCGGCGGCTAGTCGCCGGCTCACGTTATCGGTCAGTACATTTACGTGCTACTGCTAGTACTTGTACGTACTACACCTCGGTTTTTCGCTTTCCCCTTCTACCTTATTTCTGATGCGCATTCCGCGCGATTGGAATTTTCGGCTCCGCTCGATCCGCTATCTGCATTTAGCTTGATTTAGCTCATAGAGCAGTCCCCGTACCGCTGCTGTAATGAATACGCGCAAATGCCATGCATTGGCCGCAATTCGACGCATCCTTTTTTCGCGGAAATAACACAATGAACCACGCTGCAACGCTGTCCGAGCAACCGATTTACAACTACAAGGTCGTGCGTCAATTCGCGATCATGACTGTCGTCTGGGGAATTGTCGGCATGGCGGTCGGCGTATTTATCGCCGCGCAATTGGTGTGGCCGCAACTCAATTTAGATATCGCCTGGCTGAGTTTCGGCCGGTTGCGTCCGCTGCATACCAACGCCGTTATTTTCGCATTCGGCGGCTGCGCGCTGATGGCGACATCGCTCTACGTTGTACAGCGCACCGGCCAGACCAAATTGATTTCGGATGCCGCCGCCGCATTCGTGTTTTGGGGCTGGCAATTAGTCATCGTGCTCGCCGCCGTGTCATTGCCGCTCGGTTATACCAGCGCGAAAGAATACGCCGAGCTCGAATGGCCGATCGATATTCTGATCGCGGTCGTGTGGGTCGCGTATGCGTATGTCTTTCTCGGCACCGTGGCTATTCGCAAAACCAGCCATATTTATGTCGCGAACTGGTTTTTCGCCTCTTTCATTATCACCGTCGCGATCCTGCATATCGTCAATAGCGCCGCAGTACCAATCAGTCTGACCAAATCGTATTCGGCGTACGGCGGTGCGATGGATGCGATGATTCAGTGGTGGTACGGCCATAACGCGGTCGGCTTTTTTCTGACTGCTGGCTTCCTCGGCATCATGTATTACTTCGTGCCGAAACAGGCCGAGCGCCCGGTGTATTCGTATCGTTTATCGATCGTGCATTTCTGGGCGCTGATCGCGATTTATATCTGGGCCGGTCCGCACCATTTGCATTATTCCGCGCTGCCGGATTGGGCGCAGAGCCTCGGCATGGCAATGTCGCTGATTCTGCTTGCGCCGAGCTGGGGCGGCATGATCAACGGCATGATGACGCTCTCGGGCGCGTGGCATAAATTGCGCGACGATCCGATTCTGCGCTTCCTCGTTGTCTCTCTGTCTTTCTACGGCATGTCGACCTTCGAAGGTCCGATGATGTCGATCAAAACCGTCAACGCCCTCTCGCACAACACCGACTGGACCATCGGCCATGTTCATTCCGGCGCGCTCGGCTGGGTCGCGATGGTATCGATCGGCGCGATGTATCACCTGCTGCCCATCATGTTCGGCCGCACGCAGATGTACAGCATCAAATTGATCAACACGCACTTCTGGCTCTCGACGATCGGCACCGTTCTGTATATCGCCTCGCTGTGGGTGAACGGGATCATGCAGGGTTTGATGTGGCGCGCCTATAACGCCGACGGCACGTTGACCTACAGCTTCGTTCAATCGGTCGCAGCCAGCCATCCGGGTTATCTGGTACGGCTGATCGGCGGCGGCATGTTCCTGTTCGGCATGTTTCTGATGGCCTACAACACCTGGCGCACCGCGCGCAGCACTGAAACCGAATCGCTCGCTGTTGCGCAGCTCGCTTAAGGAATTCACTCGATGAACCACGATATTGTTGAAAAGCGCATTGGCCTGATGGTGGTGCTGATCGTTATCGCGATCAGCTTCGGTGGTCTGGTTGAAATCGTGCCGCTGTTCTTTCAGAAGGAAACCACACAACCGGTCGAAGGCATGAAACCGCTGACCGCGCTCGAACTGGAAGGACGCGACGTCTACATCCGCGAAGGCTGCCATGTCTGTCATACGCAGATGATTCGCCCGCTGCGTGCCGAAGTCGAACGGTATGGTCATTACTCGGTCGCTGGCGAATCGGTCTGGGAGCATCCGTTCCTGTGGGGTTCGAAACGTACCGGCCCGGATCTCGCCCGCGTCGGCGGCCGCTATTCCGAGGAATGGCAGCGCGCACATCTATTCAACCCACGCGATGTGGTTCCCGAATCGATTATGCCGTCGTATCCGTGGCTGTTCGATAACGAACTGAAAGGCGACGACACCGCCACGAAATTGCGTGCGATGCGCACCCTCGGTGTGCCCTACACCGATGCCGATATCGACGGCGCGAAAGCCGCCGTGGTCGGGCGCTCCGAAGCGGATGCGCTGATCGCGTATCTGCAGCAGCTCGGCACCATCATCAAGACAACACGCTAAGGAGCGGACCATGGATATCAATGTTGTACGTGGCCTCGCCACCCTCGCCGTGATGATCGCCTTCATCGGCATCTGCCTGTGGGCTTACAGCGGCAAACGCAAACAGCACTTTGAAAATGCAGCGAACCTGCCCTTTGCCGACGACGATGTCGCGGACGCCTGCCGACGCCTGATGAACGTCGCGGCGACCGCCGTCAAAAACGAGGAGCGCAATCAATGAGCGCGTTCTGGAGTGCCTGGATTATCGGTCTCACCGCTGCCTGCACCATCCTGTTGTGCTGGCTGTTGTTCGCAAACCGTAAAAGCAAAAACACCGGCCCCAACCACACCACGGGGCATTCGTATGACGGCATCGAGGAATACGACAATCCGCTGCCGGCCTGGTGGTTTTATCTGTTCGTAATAACGATCGTGTTCGGCGTCGGTTACGTCATCGCGTATCCCGGGCTCGGCTCCTACGAAGGTGCGCTGGGCTGGAGTTCGACCGGCGAGCTGAAAAAGGATCAGGCCGAAGCCGACGCGCAGTACGGTCCGCTGTTCGCGAAATACCTGGCGACTCCGATTCCGGAACTCGCCAAAGACCCGGCCGCGCTGAAGATGGGGCAACGTCTGTTTGCCAACGATTGCGCGCAGTGCCACGGCGCCGACGCCAACGGCGGTTTCGGCTTTCCGAACCTGACCGACAACGACTGGCTGCACGGCGGCGAGCCGACAAACATCGTCCAAACCATCACCGGTGGCCGCAAAGGCACGATGCCGGGATGGGAAGCGGCGATTGGCGATGCCGGCATTCAGCAGGTGGCCGCGTATGTGATGACGCTGGGCGGACGCCAGGCCGATGCAGCGCAAGCCGCAGCCGGCGAAAAAATCTTCGGCACGTTCTGCGCCGCCTGCCACGGCCCGGATGGCAAAGGTATGCAAGCGCTCGGCGCACCGAATCTCACCGACAACATCTGGCTATACGGCGGCTCGCCGCTGCAGATTCAGCAAACCGTGCGCGGCGGCCGCAACGGCGAAATGCCGGCATGGGGCGAGCGTCTCGGCGCGGCAAAAGTACATCTGCTCGCAGCGTATGTGTATAGCCAGTCGCAGGCGCAGTAATCGACCCTGCCAAGCTCCCGCTTTCGACGAAAGCGGGAAATAACTCGGCGCGATGTTGAAGCCAGAACGAATGAACGAACCCGTAAAAATCCCCGCCGTGCAGTTGAACGACGATCAGCTCGCCCCCGCCGAAGTCGCGGAAATCGATCTGTATCAGAAGCGCGAAAAAATCTACACGCGCAGCATCGAGGGCTTTTTTCAGAAGGTCCGTCTTTATACCGGTTGGCCGCTGCTGCTCGGCTATTTTTTGCTGCCGTGGATCAACTGGGGCAATCGCCCCGCCGTGTTATTCGATCTACCGGCGCGCAAGTTTCATATTCTCGGTCTGACTTTCTGGCCGCAGGATTTTCCGCTACTGGCGTGGTTGCTGATCATCGCCGCCTTCGCGTTATTCGCGGTGACGGTATGGGCCGGACGCGTCTGGTGTGGCTACACCTGTCCGCAAACCGTATGGACGGCCATTTACATGTGGGCGGAGCAGTTCGCCGAAGGCAGCCGCAATCAGCGCATCAAACTTGATCAGGCTCCGCTCAGCGTCGATAAGATCGCGCGCAAAACCCTGAAGCACACGATGTGGATCGGCTTCGCGCTGCTCACCGGCCTCACCTTCGTCGGCTATTTCTCGCCGATCCGTACACTCAGCGTGAATCTGTTCACCGTCAACCTCGGCTTCTGGGAAGCGGCGTGGATCGTATTTTTCACCGGCGCCACGTACATCAATGCCGGCTGGCTGCGCGAACAGGTTTGTCTGTACATGTGTCCGTATGCGCGCTTCCAGTCGGTGATGTTCGATCGCGACACATTAATCGTGTCCTACGACGCCAAACGCGGCGAACCACGCGGTGCGCGGAAAAAGGATATCGATCCGCTCACGAGCGGACTGGGCGATTGCATCGACTGCCGCATCTGCGTGCAGGTATGTCCGACCGGCATCGACATTCGCGATGGCCTGCAATACCAATGCATCAACTGCGCGTTGTGCATCGACGGCTGCGATTCGGTCATGGACAAAATGGGTTATGCACGCGGCCTCATTCGGTACACCACCGAAAACGTGCTCGAAGGCAAACCGTATCGCTGGCTGCGTCCGCGTTTGATCGGCTATGCCGCCGGCGTGTTGATCATGACGATGCTGTTCGGCTACACCGTTGCCGCGCGTATTCCGCTGCATCTCGATGTCGTGCGCGAACGAGGTCAGTTATATCGCCAGACAAGCGACGGCCTGATCGAAAACGTCTACACGCTGAAAATTCTGAACATCGACGAAAACCCGCATCGCTTCACAATCGACGTGCGCGGTTTGCCGGATGTGCAAATCATCGGCCCCCGCAACGTCGATCTCGACAGCGGCGAAGCGCGCGATGTGCCGCTGCGCCTCGCCATCGATCCCGCCTTGCTGAAAGCCGCGAACGACAAAATCGAATTTCATATCGGCGCTGCTGACAACGCGACATTGCGTGCGCACAGCGAAAGCCGTTTCCTCGCACCTCGGACGCATTAACGATGAACGCATTGATTTCCGATCGACAACACAAGCAGCCGTGGCATAAACAATTCTGGCCGTGGTTTCTGATCGCGCTGCCGGGTGTGGTCGTAATCGCGAGCATTGTCACGATCTACATCGCGGTGAGCGGACGCGACAGTCTGGTGAAGGACGATTATTACAAGGACGGACTCGCGATCAACGCCGATATCGATCGCGATAAAACCGCTGCGCGACGCCATATTGCAGCCACGTTGACGCTCGATGCGCACAACAACGCCGTTCTCGAACTGCGCGGCGATCTACGCACTCCACCCGCGCAATTGCTGCTGCAATTCATTCATCCGATGCGCGACTCCGCGGATTTACGTATTGCCGCCGCGCATGTCGGCGCCAATCATTACCGCTCTCAGTTACCGCATGCGATCGATGGCCGCTGGTATATCGAAATCAGCGATCCATTGGATAGCAGTTGGCGATTACGGCAGCCAATCACTGTCGCGCTCGCACAGCCTTTATCGATCACACCTTAGGTCAGCACGCCGCCGATGAGCGCTCGATCAGCCACCGCCACCGCTCCCGCGTGTTATCACTGCGGCTTGCCGGTGTTGTGCGGCGAGCAATATGTGCTGCGCGTAGGCGAAGCCGATCGTCTGCTCTGTTGCCCCGCCTGCAAAGCAGTGGCTGAAACGATAATCGCCGGGGGTTTCACGAATTACTATCGGTATCGGGAAGAAGAAAAGCGCTACCGGGAAGAGCAAGGGCGCTATCGGGAAGAACAGGGGCGATATCAAGAAGACGCCGGCGCGCCGGCGCAAGCCGATGTCGATTTCAGTGCGCTCGACGACGCCGATCTGCAACAGCAATGGTTGCGGCCGCTCGATAACGGTTGCGTTGAAGCGGAATTATTAATCGAAGGCATGCACTGCGCCGCATGCGTGTGGTTGCTCGAAAATTATTTATTGCGACAGCCCGGCATCGACAGCGCACATGTGAATTTGAACGAGCAGCGCGCGGTCATTGCATTCGCGCCAGAACAGCAGGCATTGAGTGCGATCTGCCGAACCATCGCCGCTATCGGTTACCAGCCCCAGCCTTACACCAGCGACCGCGTCGAAACATCGCGTCGCGATGAAAACAAACGCGCGCTGCGCCAACTCGGCGTCGCCGGCATCGGCATGATGCAGGTCGGCATGTGCGCGCTGGGTCTATACGCGGGCGCGATCGAAGGCATCGAACCGGTGTATCGCGATTTTCTGCGCTGGATCAGCTTGATCGTCAGCGTGCCGGTGGTGATCTATTCGGGCCAGAGTTTTTTTGTCGGCGCGTGGCGCGGTCTGCGTATGCGACGGCCCGGCATGGACGTGCCGATCGTTATCGCGATCGTGCTCGCTTTCATCGCCAGTATCGTCGCCACAGTGCGCGGCGACGGCGATGTGTATTTCGATTCGGTGACGATGTTTATTTTTCTGCTGCTCGGCAGCCGTTATCTCGAATTGCGCGCGCGCCATTACAGCGGCCGGCTCGGCAGCGATTTGCTTGCACTCCTGCCCCGTACCGTGACGCGCCTCGACAACGACGACAAACCGCAAACCATCGCTCTAACACAATTACTCAGCGGCGACCGGGTGCTGGTCGGGGCCGGCCAATATGTACCGGCCGATGGTGTGCTGCTCGATACCGATGCCAGCATTAACGAAGCGGCGCTGACCGGCGAATTCATGCCGGTGCACAAACAACCCGGCGATCGATTATTGGCGGGCAGTATCAACGGCGAGCAGACGTTGACGATGCGCGCAGAAAATATCGGCACGCAGACGCGTCTCAGCGCGATTCACCATTTGAGCCGTCAGGCATCGGCGCACAAACCGCGCATCGCGCAATTGGCCGATCGCATCGCCAGCGTATTCGTCAGCGCAATTCTGCTTATCGCAGCGGCCACCTATGCATTTTGGTTGTGGCGCGACGCCGAGCAGGCGTTCTGGATTGCGCTGGCGGTGCTGGTCGTCAGCTGTCCGTGCGCACTTGGGCTCGCCACGCCGGTAGCGATTACCAATGCAACGAATACATTGCGACGCCTCGGCTTGCTCGTTACACGCGCCGACGTCTGGGAAAAACTGCCGACGATCACCGATATCGTGTTCGACAAAACTGGCACGCTCAGCGAAGGCCGCGTGCACGTCGTCGATTGTGTGCCGTGCGTGAATCGCAGCGCTGACGTGTGTCGCGACATAGCGAATGCGTTAGAGGCCGGCTCCGCGCATCCGATCGCGAAAGCATTTGCGTGCAACGCGAATACGGTACCGGCGGAGAATCGCCGTCAGATTAACGGCCGCGGCGTCGAAGGTTGGATTGCGGGGCGTTGCTATCGGCTTGGCGAACCCGATTTTGTCCTCGCGCTCAGCGGCAGCGAGGCGAACGCGCCCGCCGCCGAAGGGCAATGGATTCTGCTCGGCGATACGAACGCCGCACTGTGTTGGTTCCGTCTCGGCGACAGCCCGCGCGCCGACGCCGCCGATACGGTTGCGGCATTGCAACAACGCGGCTTCGTCATTCATCTGCTCAGCGGCGATCGCTCGGATACCGTCGGCAATCTGGCGCGCGCCCTGCGCATCGACAATGTAGTGGCTGGCGCGAGTCCCGAACAAAAGCTCGCGTATATCGAACAACTACAACGCGCGCAGCGCTGCGTGATGATGGTGGGCGACGGTGTCAACGATATTCCCGTGCTCGCCGCCGCCGATATTTCGGTGGCGATGAGCAACGCCTCGCAACTCGCCAAAACCAGTGCCGATTGCATTTTTCTGAACGGCGAATTGTCGCGGTTATTGACGCTGCTCGGCATCGCCGCGAAAACCCGAAAAATCGTGCGCGAAAATTTAATCTGGGCACTGCTGTACAACCTGATCGCGATTCCGCTGGCCGCGCTCGGTTGGGTGCCGCCGTATCTGGCGGCGATCGGCATGTCGGTGAGTTCGTTGCTGGTGGTCGGCAATGCATTGCGTCTTAACGGCTTCGAGCCGATTGAAAAACGGAGTCGATGATGGAAAGTCTGTTCGTGCTGATTCCGCTGGCGATTCTGTTTTGCGCCGCTGCGCTCGTCGCGTATTTCTGGGCGATCAATCACCATCAATTCGACGATCTCGACAGCGCCGCGCACAGCATTCTGTTCGACGAGGATCACCGCTCGGACATCGATCCAAACAATCGCGCGGACCAACAGTCGTGACCGATTCGGTGGCAATTGCCAGCGCGTTGCTGATCGGTGTTGGCGGCAGCGCGCATTGCATCGGCATGTGCGGCGGCATCGGCGCGGCGTTGGGAATGGCTACTACACGCAAACGCTGGCTGCTCACATTCAACTATCACCTGGGTCGCATTGTCGGTTACGCGGCGCTGGGTGGAACTGTTGGTGCTGTCGTTCAATTATTTGGCGCAACGCTGCAACCGATTGCGCCGTTGTTCGGTATCGGCCTGCGCATCATTGCCGGCGCGATGATTATCGCGATGGGTTTATATATCGGCGGCTGGTGGTTCGGCCTGGCGCGGCTCGAACGAATCGGCGCGCATGTTTGGCGACACATCCAGCCCCTGACGAAAAATCTATTGCCACCGCGCAACATCGGCGCGGCGTTAACGCTCGGCGCGGCCTGGGGTCTGCTGCCGTGCGGGCTGATTTATTCGACATTGAGCTGGGCTGCGGCGCGCGGCAATGCATTGGAAAGTGCGCAGCTAATGGCGGTATTTGGTTTAGGCACATTGCCGTCGATGATTTTGACAACGATCGGCGGACAGCAGATTCAAAAAAAAATGCAGCAGCCATGGGTGCGAAAAATTGCCGCCGCCGGATTAATTGCGTTGGGTGTCATAACCATCGCGATTCCACTGCAACATATTGGTGGTCATCGAAATCCGGCGCACCAACATAATCATGAAGCGCATCATTCCCCTGCGGACGCTTAAAGGAAAATCTAACGGTTGCACTATGGCGCGATGCAATCGATGAGTTGGCACGGAATCGGCATTAGCCGGCACTACGACAACAAAGTGTCAAATAGTTGTTGAAGAATTAGCCAGCCGATCGACTGACGATCGCGAAATTTTCCGAGGGGAATGACAATGAAATTAGACAGTGCGCTCGCCGATGCGCTTGCTCCGGATTTCGCCGAACGCTATCAGGTTTTGATTGCCGCTACCGAAGAAGAGCGTCGCGAAACGTTCCGGGTACGCCACCAAGTGTTCTGCGAACAACTGGGCTACGAAATGGATAACGTCGACGGTTGCGAATCCGATGAACATGACATCAACAGCATCCATATTTTAATCCGCGATCGCAGCACCGGCGCCGGTGTCGCCTGCTTCCGTCTGGTACTGCCGCAACCGAATACGCGCGTCTGGTTGCCGTTCGATTTATACGGCGTTCCGCATGTCGATCGCAGTCTGTTCGACTGGAACAAGGTCAACCATATGCGCAGCATGGAAGTGTCGCGGCTGGCGCTGAACGCGAAGCTGCTGAATCACGAAACTGCATCGGTCGGTATCAGCACCCCCTATCTCGCGGCAGCGATGTTCTACGCGGTAACCGCGATTACGCTGCACATGGGCATCGAGCATTTGTTCATGGTGATCGAGCCGCGCCTCGCGCGCCTGATTTCACGCTTCGGTATGCATCTCGACCAGATCAGTCCGAAATTCGAGTATTACGGCGCGCGCGCGACGTTCACCACCAACGCGCCGCGTCTGCGCAACGAGCTGACGCTGCTGCCGACCGCATGGCGGAAATTTTACGATGAGGTCGATATGCAGCTGTATGCCAACGATCAAGCCCAGCAGGTTGCGTAAACCTTCTCATTGATCCACATCAAATCGGATATCCGGCATCGGGAGTAATGTGGGCGGCATTCGAGTCATTCATCGTCTGCCGCCATGTCCCCACATACATCGTCACTGATCGCCGCTTACGATGCCGGTCTCGTCAACAAGTACGATGTCGCCGGACCGCGCTATACCTCGTATCCCACCGCTCCGCATTTCACGACGGCGTTCACTATCGCGCAGTACGAAAATCTATGGCGACGCGCGCAACCCTGCATCACGCCGCTGTCGTTGTATGTCCACGTGCCCTTTTGCGAAAACATCTGCTACTACTGCGCCTGCAACAAAATCGTCACGCGACAGAAGGAAAAAGCGCGGCAATATCTGAACTACCTGGAAAAGGAAATTCGGTTGCAGGCACAGCTGGTCGGCGCGACGCGTCCGATCACGCAATTGCACTGGGGTGGCGGCACGCCGACATTTCTCAACGGTGCCGAACTGACCGAGCTGATGTATGCGCTCGCGAGTCACTTCACGCTGCTCGATAGCGACGATCGCGAATACAGCATCGAAATCGATCCGCGTACCGTCGATCGCAACAAGCTCGCGCTGCTGAAAGGGCTCGGTTTCAATCGCATCAGTTTCGGTATTCAGGATTTCGATCCGGACGTGCAGCGTGCCGTTAATCGCATTCAATCGGTCGATTCGGTACGTGAACTGGTCGATGCCGCGCGCGGCTTCGGTTTTAAATCGATCAGCTTCGATCTGATTTACGGCTTGCCGCTGCAATCGCTGCAAAGCATCGCCGCGACATTGCAGCAGGTCATCGCGTTAAAACCCGACCGTCTCGCTATTTATAGTTACGCGCACCTGCCCGAACGTTTTCCGACGCAGCGCTCGATCGATCGTATGACCTTGCCGAAGGCCGACGAAAAAATCGCGATGTTGCAACTCGCGAACGACCGTCTCGGCGCAGCCGGTTATTGTCATATAGGCATGGATCATTTCGTGCTCGCGCACGACGAACTCGCGCTCGCGCAACAACGCGGTCAGTTGCAGCGGAATTTCCAGGGCTATTCGACGTGCAAGGCACCCGATCTGGTGGGGCTGGGCGTGTCGTCGATTGGCAGCACGCCGCTGAGTTACACGCAGAATGCGCGCGATCTCAACGACTATTACGCGTTGCTCGATCGCGATGTTCTGCCGATCGAACGCGGCCTGATCGTCACCGACGACGATTTGATTCGTCGTCACGTTATTATGCAGATTATTTGTAATCTGCAGCTCGATATTGCCGCTTGCGAAAAACAATTCGCGATCAACTGGGCGCAATATTTTGCTGATGAACAAGCCG
>CAMLJR010000010.1 GCA_946480345.1 uncultured Spongiibacteraceae bacterium | reverse complement strand
TTGTTTGTGGGGCGAAATCGGCGGCACCTCAATCAAAACGCCCTGCTGCATTAACCCGAGGGCTTTTAATAGGTTTAGATGGCAGTGCTAATTTGCCTCGGTTAATTGATCTTCCTTTTGCGGCTGTTCGAATAATCTGCCGAGCGATACTCGCAAGCTTTCGGATTGTTGCGCGTTCAAATCAGTAAATAGTGCAACTGACTCTCTAAACCACGATGCTTCGATTGTCGATAGATAGTCTGGAAACTCTGTGTGTGGAGTAAGAAGCTTATATAAATCCCACAGCATGTACTGATGTAAGTCACGGCCGAGAATGTAGTCGCCGTTAGTGCTGGTTTTTATGAGCCCCGCTGCAATTAATTTATCGCGCAAACTGCTCCAATGTTCGCCGGCCAACGTGTATCGGTCGAACAAATAATGTCGTCTGAGAATTTCGCGATCGCTCATAACCGCGCCGTGTTGATGTTTCCGCCACAATATCTGCAAAACCGCGAGACCAGCCATTAGATCCGGTAGATGGCTATCGCGGCCACTGTAATTTGAAATGGCATACACCAGTTCGGCGCCAGCTAGAACAATCACCCATGACGTATAAATCCATAATAAAAACAGCGGAATCGCTGCGAATGTGCCGTAGACCAGCTGATAACTAGCATTAGCCATGACGCGAGCAAAAACATATTTGGCGATTTCGAAACATAAAGCGCTAATGAATCCTCCGATCAATGCATGTTTGATCGGCACTCGACAGTTCGGTACCGCAGCAAACAGCAGCGTGAACGCGGCACCGGTCAAGAAGAAAGGCGTAATAACGAATAAGAATTTCTGAATGCCAAAAGCATCTACTTGAGTCAGAAGTTTAAAAGATGCGAGATAAGTGCTGATCGCAATCGCTAGACCGACGCATAGGGGGCCTAGGCTCAAAATTGCCCAGTAACGTAGAAAACTGCTGAGCCCTTTCCGGTTATCGCGTATCCGCCAAATCGCATTGAATTCTTTTTCGATCGTTATCAGCATGGTTATTGCAGTGACACCCAAAAACGCAATGCCGATACCGGTGAGCCGTTTGGCTTGAGTAGAAAATTGCATTAAATAACTTTGAATTTCTTGCCCGGTACTGGGCAGAAAATGAGAAAACACAAAATCCTGCACGACTATGCCGCTTTTTGCGAAAGCGGGGACAGCAGACAACATCGCGAAACCGACAGTTAACAACGGTACAACGGCAAATAAACTCATGTAGGTAAGCGACGACGCAGTGCGAAGGCATTGATCGCTTTGAAATCGCTTCCATAGATGCAGCAAAAAATCACGCGACAGCTGCCACTGTAATGAATTGCGAATACGGATAAAAGTAGTCGACTTGGTCACGCAAAATCGCCGTGTATAATGAGTTCGAGCCAGTATATCAGAGCCAAATTCGGCGGAATTTCATGAAGGAAATCACTATTTACCACAATCCTCGTTGCAGCAAATCGCGACAAACTCTGGCATTGCTCGAGCAGAACGGTGTGAATCCAAACATTGTTTTATATCTCGAAACTCCACCAACTCCAGCTCAGCTGCAAGGGCTATTACGGAAGTTGCGATTCACCGCGCGCGAGCTGCTGCGGAAAAGTGAGGATGACTATAAAACGCTAGGCCTAGCCGATGAGGGTCTGGATGAGCATGCCCTGCTGAAGGCAATGAGTGAACATCCGAAGCTGATCGAGCGTCCAATCGTTGTTGGTGGTGATCGCGCGGTGTTGGGGCGCCCGCCGGAAAATGTGTTTGAGTTGATCCCTCAATGACGGCTTATGCAGTACTCGCACGGCGCGCTCATTTCATCACGATCGCTGCGCTGGGAATCATGCTCGCGATCATTGTCATCAATACGCTGATTGCGCCGACGGGTGGACGTCAAACGAATTGGGTAGTGTGGGGTGCCTTATCGCTGCCTTTATTTATTTTATTGCCTGGCATCGTACGGCGCGGTGTTAACAGTTATGCCTGGTTGAGCTTCGTTTCGTTATTGTATTTCGCGCAGGCAGTGATCGCAGTTGCGGTGCCGCAACCGCGCCTATTAGATGGCTTGCATTTATTCGCATCGATTACGCTGTTTCTTGGCGCGCTTTTGTCATTGCGTTGGCGTGCGCGTGCAAATCGCGCCGCGGCCTGATCAAAAGACAAATCTTCAAAGAGGATTGGTGGTGGAACAAAAACGTCCTGGCTTGGTTAAGCGGTTTTTTCTGTTTTGGTGGGGGCTGCTCGATTCATTGCGCCGCTTTGTATTCAATCTAATTTTTTTGCTATTGCTAATTATTGTTCTGATTGGAGTCTTTCAGAGTGAAGCGCCGTTGGTGCCAGCAGGCAGCGCTCTCGTTATTAATCCCTCGGGCGTGTTGGTCGATCAAATTAGTTACGTTGATCCATTGACTCATTTGATGGCCAACAACGATATGCCGCCCGAAACATTATTATCGGACGTGGTGGATGCGATTGATGCGGCTGCGACAGACGACCGCATCAAAATGATCGTATTGCAAACTGACGCGCTCGAGCACGGCGGTATCAGCAAAACTGAGGAGTTAAGCGCCGCGATTCAACGTTTTCGCGACCACAAAAAAAGCGTGGTCGCGGTGGGTGATAGCTTTACCCAGGATCAGTATCTGTTGGCTGCTCAAGCCGATAAGGTTTTCATGAATCCATTGGGTCAGGTTGCGCTGGAAGGCTTCGGCATTTACACAAATTATTTCAAGGAGGCGCTCGATAAGTTACACGTGAATGTTCATGTATTCCGAGTAGGCACCTACAAATCGGCAGTTGAGCCGTTCACGCGTAATGACATGTCGAACGAGGTGAAAGCAAATCACCGCATTTGGCTCGATTCGTTATGGCAGCAGTACAAAAATACTGTTGCAGCGCGACGTCCGCTTGCGCCGGAGAAAATTGATGAATACGTCGAAAATATCGATTCGATTTTTGCCGCAGTACAGGGCGACAGTGCTAAGGCCGCGCTCGATTGGCGTTTCATTGATGAGCTGAAGACGCGGGAGCAAATGAATGATTGGCTTGTCGAGCAAGTCGGCGCGGATGAGGATGGTTATTTTCGTGGCATCGATTTTCGCGATTATGTGACCGTTGCTCGGCATCACAAAGCGGGGAGCGCCAGCGATAAAGTCGGAGTGCTCGTCGCCAGCGGCATGATTCTCGATGGTGAACAACAGGCCGGGCAGATTGGCGGCGACACGTTGGCGAATTTAATTCGGCAGGCGCGTGATGACGACCATATCAAAGCAGTTGTACTGCGTATCGATAGTGGCGGCGGTAGCGCATTTGCTTCTGAAATCATTCGGCAGGAACTGTTATCGCTCCAACGCGCAGGCAAGCCGCTGGTGGTATCGATGAGCAGCGTGGCGGCCTCGGGCGGTTATTGGATCGCGGCGCCAGCCGATGAAATATGGGCAACCTCCGGAACGATTACCGGCTCTATTGGAATATTTGGCGCATTCCCTACGCTGGAGAACTCCCTCGATAAATTAGGTGTGCATACCGATGGTGTTGGTACCACAAATATGGCCGGCGCCATGCGCATCGATCGTCCGTTACACCCCGCCGTCGCCCGCACAATTCAAAGCAATATCGATAACGGCTATCAACGCTTTTTGAAAGTGGTCGCGGATGGTCGCGAGATCGAAGTTGCGGCGGTCGACAAAATCGGACAGGGCCAAATATGGTCCGGCAGCGATGCATTGCAAAATGGTTTGGTCGATAAAATCGGCGATTTGAACGCGGCGATTAAATCAGCCGCCGCGCGGGCGCAGCTGAAACATTACGATGCTGAGTGGATCGAACCCCCGCGCAGCGTTCCGGAAATGTTTCTGCAGCAGCTGAGCGGTGCGATGATTTATTTCAAGCCAAAGACAAGCGTTGATTTCTTCACCGCAGCTGCCGCCGCATGGTCGCCGATAAAGCCATTGATCGCAGAAGTTCAAAATTTTGCGCGCTTGAACGATCCGAAAGCGATGTATGTATATTGCGAAATCTGTGCGCGATTTTAACTAATCGCTGGCGGCATCCGGAAACTGGCTTCGCCACCCTTCGAAGCCGCCATCGAGACTGTACACTTCACTAAATCCTTGTTCCGCAAAAAACTGCGCCGTGTTTTGACTGCTGATACCGTGATAACAGCAGACGACCAGCGGCGCGGATTTATCTGCCGCATCTAGAAAATTCGAAACGTTCTCGTTATCGATTCGTTGCGCACGTTCAATGTGCCCCTGCGCGAAACTGGCCGCGTCGCGGATATCGATTAATTGCGTATTGGGGTTCTCAAAAAGCAATTTTGCCTGTTGCGCGGCAAGTCGTTGAAAAGTCGCCATAGCGGACTCCAGTGAGGTTGGCGGCGTGGATGTTATCAGGGCAAAGCCTCATGTGCTCTTGCTATACTCCGGCAAAACCCGTCGTTCAAATAAAAATAAGTTCAGGCAGGGACACCATGCGTTTCGATGATCTTAAATTACTGCCGGGTACCCGGATGAAGGTTGTGATCGCCGGCGGCCCAACGCAAAGTGCATTAGCGTGCAAATTTATCGGCAGCTATCCACCGCGGTCCCTGTTGGTGAGCCTGCCAGCAACGGAAGGCGATAATAACGCCATTCGCGTCGGCGCCAGGGTTGCCATATCGCTTGCCAGCCCAACAGGCATTGTCACTTTTTCCAGTCAAATCCAATCGCTGCATCACGAGCCATTTGCGTATCTGCATTTGAGTTATCCGGATGCGCTGCAGGTGCGTAATGTTCGCTCGGCAGTGCGCGTGAGTGTCGAAGTGCAGGCGCAAGTCACGAACCTTCTCGCGGAAGATCATCTTGAAATGCAGCAGGCGCGCATTATCGATATGAGCGTCAACGGCATGAAATTGGCTTCTGCCGCGCCGCTGGGAGCGGTGGGCGATGAGTTGGCAGTGCATGTGCAATTGACGCTCGATGATATTGCGCGCGAGATTATGCTCACCGGGGTCATCCGCACATGCGTCGCATCCGATAGCGCTAGTGAATACCCCCATGCTTGTGGGCTCGAATTTACGATGCTCGATGAAGACAAGCGCGTGCTGTTGTATGCGTTTGTGTTCAACATGGTTCAGCGTTACGGTGCGCAGATTTAAGCTAACAGTACCTTTTAAAATTCGCGGGATTAGCGTTCTCAGTATGTTCTGATGTGGACTAGAATGTCCGCGTCCGTTTTCTAACCATAAGCGATTGCCTCAATATGGAATTTGCCGATCTCCGATTACCTGTTGCAACGCGAATGCAGCTCAATTTTATCGGGCTGGATTACAAACGTTATCCGAGCGATGCATCGCTGCTCGGCTATCGTCCGGGCGAATCGGTATTGGTGTACCTGCCGAAAAAGCCGCCGCAGGTGTTGTTGCGCGAAGGCGGTAAGGTCGAAGGCAAATTCGCGCTGCAAATGGGTATCGTCAGTTTTTCGGCGTTGATCCGATCAATTTGCGAAGAGCCGTATTCGTATCTGCATTTCACCTGGCCCCACGATGTTCATCTTGAGCCATTGCGTAGGTATCCGCGATTTACCATCGATACGCAGCTTTCGCTGATGGCGCTGTCGGCTCAAGGAATCACCACCGCACGCCTGCGGGGGCGTTTCTGCGATATCAGCCTACAGGGCGCTCGTATCAATTTGGAAAAGGAATTGAACTCGACGGTGAGTACCGTTCAACTTTCCGCCAAGGTAATGGTGGCGGGTATGGAGCATGCCCTCGAATTACGGGGCGAAGTGAAACGCTCATTTGGCCGCGATGAGAAAAATGCCGACTACCCCATGGGCTATGGCATTTCGTTTGCCGAGCTACCGCCCACGCAACGATTATTGCTGTTGGCGCTGTGCCAGGAATTACAAGGCGGCGCGCCTTACGGCGAATGATGCTTGCAAAATAAATGGCGTGCTCAGAAGTAACAGTTAAAAGCTAAAGAATCGGCCCTAGTAAATAACAACAGCGCACGGCCAGTCGAAACAGAAACCCTCGCGTTTTTAGCTCATCTTCAGGTAGCAAACGGCTGTGTTCGAAGTCGGTTAACAGCATCGTTTCAATTTTTGCAGCAAACGCGTGATTGCGTGAAACGACACCCACTTCAAAGTTAAGACGCAGTGAACGATTATCCAGATTGGCCGTGCCGATCAATGCGCAATCATCATCGATCAGCCAAACCTTTTGATGCAGAAAGCCAGCTTGGTAGCGATACACGCGCACACCGGCCTGCTGCACTTCATTGAGACTCGCGAATGACGAGAGCCATACCATTCGCTTATCGGGTTTTTCCGGCAGCATGATGCGCACATCCACCCCACGCAATGCCGCCAATTGCAGCGCCATCAGAATCGCCGAGTCCGGCACGAAGTAGGGGCTGACGATCCAGAGCCGTTTTTGCGCGCTATGAATTAATTGTTGAAACAATAGCGAGCAGGTTTCGAGCTGATCGGCAGGCCCGCTCGGTACTACTAATGCCGCGACTTCCCCGGCTGTTTCATCGGGGCGGGCCCAGATTAATTGCGGCACTTGTTCGCAGGCCCAATACCAATCTTCCAAAAAGGTTAACTGCAGCGCGAGTACCGCGTTGCCGCGTATTGCTAAACTGGTGTCGCGCCATGGCGTCAAAATCGGATGCTTGTCGAGATATTCATCGCCCACGTTGTTGCCGCCAATCATGCCGATAGCGCCATCGGCAATGACAATTTTGCGGTGATTGCGAAAGTTAAGCTGAAATCGGTTGCGTCGTCCTTTTCTGCTGTTGAACGCGCGCATATCGACTCCGCTCGCGCGCATGCGGTTAACGTAGAGGCGGCTCAGTTGAAAGCTGCCGACCTCGTCGTAAAGAAAATAAACCGCTACGCCTTGCTGCGCTTTCGCTGAGAGTTGCCGCAGTAATTGTTCGCCGATGATGTCATCGCGCACGATGTAATATTCGAGCAGTATGTAATGACGAGCCTCCTCGATTAGCTTGAATAATGCAGCGAAAGTCTGTTCGCCATTAATCAATAGCTCAAGATGGTTGCCCTTCATAAAGGGCATTTGCGCGATGCGTTCGAGCGCATCGCTCGGCTCAAAAAATTCTATTTCAAGCGCCGTGGTGCGCGGAAATTGCAAACCGGTTTTATTCAGCCGCCGGGCTTTTGCATAACCACGAAATTTTCGGCGACCGAAAATCCAATATGCCGGCAACATCAACGTGGGCATTAAGATCAACGACAATGACCATGCGATCGCACCTTGGGACGTTCGCGTTTTCATGATTGCTTCCATCGCGGCAACGATCGCAAGCAATTGCACGACAACCGTATAAATCGCAACGGCGGTCAGGTCGAATTCGCCGATCCAGTAAATCAAATTTTCAGTCATATCGATCGACTATACATTGGTCGAGGTTGCTGGCTGTTGAGCGGGCACGGCCAGGTCGTTATTCTGACTGACGATGATAAAGGGAATACACGATGAGTGCGATTAGACCTGCCGCCACTGTGGTGCTGTTGCGCGACGGCACGGGAGGCTTTGAGGTGTTGCTGTTACAACGTAATAGCGCGTTGCAATTTGCAGGCGGACTTTGGGTATTTCCCGGCGGACGAATCGATGTTGATGACTATGCCGGCGCGTTAGATGAGTTACTCGCGGCAGCACGCAGAGCGGCGGTGCGTGAAACGCTCGAAGAAACCGGTCTCGATATCGACGACTGCGCACTGCAATATTTTGCGCATTGGACAACGCCCGAAGCCGAGCCAATACGGTACGCGACGTGGTTTTTTGTCGCCGCAATTAAGATGGATAAGGACGTCGTTGTTGATGGCTCCGAAATTCTCGCGCATCGCTGGTTGACGCCTGCGGCGGCACTTGCGGCACATCGCGCAGGTGAATTGGATCTGCTGCCGCCGACCTATATTGCTCTGGCTGAATTGGACGGCTGCAGCACAATCGAAGAAGTTTTTAGGCACTATCGCGCGCGTCGAGTTGTAGAAATTTTGCCGAAATTCGTCAAGACCGATGTTGGCGCGGTGGCGTTATATCCGGGGGATGCCGGGTATGCCGACGCCGATCCATTTTTGCCAGGAAGGCGACATCGCACGACGCGGGATAAAAATGGCTGGTGCTACGAAAGCGATATTTGATAAATACGCGTGCAACTTTGGGAATACCCCCACAACATCAGAAATAAAAAGGGCGCTGTGCGCCCTGAAAAAAATTAAGCCGCGACTTCGTTGATGTGGGTGAGTGCGCTGTTGATGGCGCTTATCAATGCATCGAGCACCGCACGCACGCTGTCTTCGGCCACACCAACGCCCCAATGGTTCTTGCCACAACTAATTATGCGAACGTAGCTAACGGCTTTGGCATCGGTGCCGCGTTGCAACGCATGCTCGTGGTAATCGACTATTTCGATACGGTCGTGGTTCACACTGCGTAATGCGGTAACGGCTGCTTCGAGAGCACCATTACCCTCGCCATTAACCACAATCGAACTACCGTTCGCGTTAATCAGTTCGGCATGCACCGCCACGCGATCGAGATCGCGCGTGTATATCTGATATTGCTGCAATTGCCACGGCTCGCGGCGGTGCACGTACAGCGATTCGAACAACTGCCGAATTTGCTGTGCATTCACTTCACCATCGATTCGTTCCGATAATTGCTGCACGTGACGTCCGAATTCGATTTGTAAGGCACGCGGCAATTGCAATCCGAATTCGCGTTCGAGCGTAAACGCGACACCCCCTTTGCCGGATTGGCTATTCACCCGTACAACCGCTTCGTAACTGCGGCCGATATCCTGTGGATCGATGGGCAAATACGGTACATCCCACGCATGCGCTGAATTCCATTGCTTCAATCCTTTGTGAATCGCATCCTGATGACTGCCTGAAAATGCCGTATAGACCAACTCGCCGACCCATGGGTGACGCACGTGCGTGCGAATGTCGGTGCAGTCTTCGACGCAGCGCACGATGTCCGCCATGTTGTGGAAATCGAGTTGCGGGTCGATGCCCTGGCTGTACATATTCATCGCCATCGTGATGATGTCCATGTTGCCGGTGCGTTCGCCGTTGCCGAGTAATGTTCCTTCGACACGATCGGCGCCGGCCATGACGGCGAGTTCCGCCGCAGCCACCGCGCAGCCGCGATCGTTATGCGTATGCACACAAAGACGCACGTGTTCCCGATAGCGGAAATTATCGTTGAACCATTCGATACGATCGGCAAATACATTGGGCGTATGCACTTCGACCGTCGATGGCAAATTGATAATGACCGGCTGGCCGATATCGGGGCGCCAAATATCGCAAACGGCCTCGCAGATGTCGCGCGCGAAATCGAGTTCCGTTTGCGTGAAGCTTTCCGGCGAATATTGAAACGTCCAATGCGTATCGGGTTGTTGCGCAGCGTACTGTTTAACCCATCGGGCACCGTTTTCCGCAATAGCGCGAATACCATTGCGATCGGTGTTAAATACATAATTGCGCTGTGCTGGCGATGTCGAGTTGTACACGTGCATGACGGCACGGGGTGCGCCCTGCAACGCCTCGAAACTGCGCGCGATAATATCTTCGCGTGCCTGCGTTAACACCTGGATGGTTACATCTTCTGGAATCAGATTTTCTTCGATTAACGCGCGCACAAAATCAAAATCGGGTTGCGAGGCCGCCGGAAAACCCACTTCAATTTCCTTGAAGCCGATCGCGACCAACCGAGTGAACAATTTGCGTTTTTGTTCGATATTCATCGGCGACGGCAATGCCTGATTGCCATCGCGCAAATCTACGCTACACCACTGCGGTGCGGCCTCAATCTGTCGATCTGGCCAGCGCCGCGCCATCATTTTGGGTCGATCGCTGCGTGCGTATTTGCGAAAATTAAATGTGTTCATGTGCTGCTCCTGTGCCAAAAAAATAAATGGCGGCATAGTCAGGAGCCGATGTGCACCGCCGTTAATTCATGGCACACCGGCTGCGGCGCAGTCGCAGCAGTAGGGCGGCCAGAAGCTTGGCGAAGAGCGATGTTTTGATGGATACAACGAAAATAGTCATGTCAGCGATCGAGTAGGTGAACAAAAAAACCGAAAAAGCACAGGCCCTGCGTTATAGAAATAGCAGGGGCAGTCGATCGCTTTTGAGGAGGGTGTTCGGTTTCATGGGGTCAAGACTAATTGTCTATCTCCGGTTGCGTCAATCGATTTTCTCGATCAGGACGATAGCGGAGCGTCTTGCAAAGATGGATCTGTAGTTGGGTCGGTAGCGGCAGAGGAGTTTTCGCTTTCTGCATCGTGCTCAATTTCTTCGCTTGCAACGGCGCTGTCGTTGGTGGCCTTATCAACGATGGGGTTGCCTTTCGCATCTAATTCGCATGCTATTGCTTCTGCGCGCAAATAAATATCGCGCGAGCTGACTTCGAACACAGTGTTGATAGCTTCGTCTTTATGCGGTGTGCGGAGGAGAGTGTGGCTATCGCTGCCATCGACCCATTCCTGCTGCTTGTTGAGATATTGTCCGAGTTGGTTCTTTACAACAAAAACGCTGGTCATATTTCTGCAGATGTTTGGTAATCAAGACCGCGCGATTCTACTCGAACACCGTTTCGATGCGATAGCCGGCTGTTAATGGTGCGCTCGTTTTGGCTGAAGGCTTTCGAGTTCTTGCAAATAATGGCGGCGCAATTGCAATTCACGCGCTACCGCACGCAGCTGATCGTCATCCACCGCGCGAGTTGATGCGAGCTCCCATAGCTTACGGCTACAGAGATTTTTAACGTTTAAATGAGTGGCTTGATTGCTCATTGATTTACCCCGGAAAACAGATTCGAGAACGTGTCTCCATGATTATTAAAAATGCATGTTGCAGGTTTATGACTGAGCACTGCAAATCCGGTTCCATGCTTAACGAACCAAGGTAGTAGGGGGGGAATCGCTTAACTCGACTTCGCTTTTTATCCGACTTGTTCTTTTAGCTCTTCGTCATTAAGATGGCGGCCCGCTGTTGAGCGAGCCTTCGGAGAGGTGGCAGAGCGGTTGAATGTACCTGACTCGAAATCAGGCGTGCGTGCAAGCGCACCGAGGGTTCGAATCCCTCCCTCTCCGCCACATAACCCAAGACAAAACGCGTTCTCCTAAGCCCGATTTTCTACAAAGCTGTTACCTAAACCGAACTTGGTGACGCGCAAATAATTATCCGTAACATATCGATATTTTTCCGGCCCCAGTTTTGAGTTGGAGCCGGATCGATCATGATTGGGGAATCTGCCATCCAATCGTTTAGCGCCTACAGGAGCTCGACCACCTCGATCAAGTTTCCTTCGATGTCCTTGACGAAAGCATACTTGACGCCGTGTTCGGGGTCCGGCGTGACCGGTTCAACGAGCACACCGCCAGCCTTGCGAGCTTTCTCCACGAACTGATTTATATTTGGGACGATGAAACCGAGAATGACTGATTGAGATGGGGGGCGCCGCGCGTCCAAGAACTTCGTCAGCGTAAAGGTGCCCGTTCCGGGTGGATCGGACCGAAAGTGGACTTCGCGGATGGGGTGGCCACCGATCTTAGCGTCACCGCGGCCTTCCTCCTCGAAACCGCACAAGGCGCGATAGAATTTGGACATGGCGTCGAGATCTTCGACTACCAGCTTGGTAAAACCGAGCGGGATCGGCTTCACAAAATGCTTGTCGCCGCTTTGCGTGTGGGCTGGGTTAGCCGCAGTCGACTGGGCCTGAGCCGGGGTCTGAGCGGTAATCCAGATCGCTGCTATTGCGGTAAGAAGTACGCCACTTTTTGTAGATCGCATCATTATTGGTCCCTTAAACGCGAGTCGATGGAAGGGGCGCTAGGCTGGCCCATTAATTGAAGCTCGTCAACTATTCACTCTCTTCCCGGAGGCTTTTACGGAAGTTGACAGGCGTCAACAGTTGGGCTTAAGCTGCCCGCTGATTTGGATGGCCCCTTTGCCCGTCAGGCATGTGCGATGGGTGCGTCCGTACCCTCCCCCTCGTTTGAGACGAGCACGGCTGAATAGAGAGATCGACCTATGCGCTGGAAGTTGAGAACTTGCATGACTGCCCTGCTCGCAGGAGCAATTGCATCGCCGGTGTTGGCGGCAGATTTTCCGCAACCGCTACCGACCGAGGAAGTGGGGCGTTCGGAAACGCTTCCGGAAAAGTATCCGGCCAGTTGGGTTTTCCTTGGCGACACGTATTATACGAGTATGATCGACGCGCGCGGCGTCATCATCGATACGGCGGGAGAAAACCGCAACCTGAAAGGGCAATTTTCGGCCGCTCAGATGGGCTCGATCGTGCCGTCGACGAGTCGCGGTGAAATCTACACTAGTGAAACTTACTACTCTCGCGGGTCGCGCGGTGAGCGCACCGATGTGCTCACCATTTGGGACATGAAGACGCTTGCCCCTAAAGGGGAAATTTTGTTGCCGGGCGGAAAGCGCGCCCAGTTAGCGTCTATGAAAAACAGCATGCAACTCACCAACCAATCGAAGTGGGCGTTGGTGTTCAACTTTACGCCGGCGGCATCAGTCACGATCGTGGATCTTGATCGGAAATCGGTCCTGGCTGACGTCGATGTTCCAGGCTGCTCCGTGATCTATCCGACGGGTCAGCGCGGTTTCTCGTCGCTGTGCGCGGATGGCACCATCGCCAGCATCGTGCTCGACGAGAAAGGTCGGGCAGTCAAAACGGTTTCCTCCAAACCATTCAACGATATCGACAACGATCCGATGTTCATGATGCCCGCTATGGTGGGAAAAACGGCGTGGTTCGTGACGTTCATGGGTAATTTCAAGGCGATAGACCTTTCGGGTGATGTCGCTCGAGTGGTTGGTGGCTTTTCGATCAAGAAGCCCGTTGAGGGTGGGATGCCGGAATGGCGGCCCGGCGGATATCAGTTGATCGCTTCCGATCCGGCGGGACTGCTCTACGTCCTGGCCAACCCTTGGGGTCGCAATGGCAGCCACAAGGATGGCGGCAATGCCGTATGGGTGGTCGATCCCGTGAAGAAGGCGCTGATCCGAACGATCCCGCTCAGCAACCATTCCATATCGCTTGAGGTCACTCGCGAAGCGAAGCCGTCGTTAGTGACCGCGCGCGCGGATGGCAATCTGGACATTTACGATGCCGCGACTGGCAAGCTGAAGCGCTCGATCTTCGGTGTCGGCTTGGCGCCCACGACCATAACGGCAGTGCAGTAATGGAGCAAATCGGCGCTGCCGTGGCGATCTTCCTTGCGTTGGTGCTGATCAGCGCTGCGATCCACAAGCTTTATGCCCGCGAACGGCTGGTCTTTGCGACGTCGCGCCTTTTGCGTGTTAACGCAGGATTGGCCTTGCCGGTCATGTTGGGTGCAGCCGCACTGGAGGCAGCCGCAGCACTTGCGCTAGTTATCTCGCAAACGCGCACAGTGGGCGCCTTGCTAGCCGTCGTGCTCTGGGGAGTGTATTTCGCGGCTCTGACGGCTGCGGCCCGGCGCGGCGAGGCTTTACTGGATTGTGGCTGCAGCTTTGGCGCCCATGCGCAGGGGATTGATCGTTTCGTGCTGTTGCGGCCCTTGTTTCTTGGTGGTTTGGCCCTGTTCGTGGCGGCGCTGCCAAAAGGCTTGGACCCTGTTGCACCTTTCGCTGCCCTCGCGTTTTTCACTGCCTATCTGGCGGCAGGCGAGCTCGCCGGCGCCTGGAGAACCGCTCAATGAATTCGTTATTAATGGCCTCCCAGGTTTTGCTCTGGGTCGGATTTGGAGTGCTGGCGATCCTGATCGCTGCATTGGCGCGTCAGGTTGGCGTGCTTCACGAGCGCATCGCTCCCGCCGGCGCGCTTACCCTCCATCAAGCGCTCAAGCCGGGCGATAAGGCTCCCGACCTGAGTGTCGCGACACTCGGTGGACGGGACGTCGTAATCGGAGGATCGCGTCCGGGGCGTAGCCAGCTGATCTTCTTCCTTTCGCCCGAGTGCCCGCTGTGCAAGTCGATGCTTCCCGTCCTCAAGTCGGCTGCGAAGGCTGAGCGGAACTGGATCGACATCGTGCTGGCCAGCGACGGCGATGCGGCGGACCATCGTCGACTGGTCATGGCGGAAGGGCTCGAAGGTTTTGACTATGTCTTGTCGGAGCAGCTCGGCCGCGCCCTTGGCGTTTCGAAATTACCTTATGCCGTGTTGATCGGCGAAAATGGCCTGATTGCCTCGATGGGCCTAGTCAATAATCGTGAACATCTGGAAAGCCTGTTTGAAGCCAAGGAGCGAGGGGTGACCTCGATCCAAGACTTCATGGCGAACCGCTGAAGAGGATAATTGTATGTCGCAACTGGACAAATTCGCCGAGCTTCTGACGCGAAAGGTGGCTCGGCGCACATCGCGTCGGAGCCTTTTGACTCTGATCGGTGGAGCCATCACCGGCGCCGCGCTCATTCCGGTTCTGCCGGTATCGCGCGCAGCCGCGCAAGGCCACGATGGGGGCAATAGCGTGGCCCCTCAGTCGACCGGTAACCCCCAAGATCCGGGTGATATAACTAAGTGCAATTACTGGCGCTATTGCGCAATTGATGGCTTTTTGTGCTCCTGCTGTGGGGGGACGCAGTCGACCTGCCCGCCGGGTACCGAGATGTCTCCGATTACCTGGATCGGCACCTGTCGCAATCCGGCCGACGGGCGGTCCTACATCATCAGTTACAACGATTGCTGCGGCAAATCGTCGTGTGGCCATTGCTTGTGCAATACCAACGAGAACGACCGGCCAGTGGTTCGCCCACAACAGAACAACGATACCAACTGGTGCTTGGGCACTCAGAGCAGCATCTACAATTGCTCAACTGCTGTGCTTATCGGTACGGCGTTGGAGAAGTGATCATGCGGGGCAACAAAATCGCTGCAGTCATCGGGCGCACCTTGCCGTGCAGGCAGGTTGTGGCGCTAGTTCTTCTATTCGCCGCTGGCGCCAGTTTCCCGGCCCTCGCGGAGCCTGGCGTAGATGGCGCCGCAGTCTACAAGCGGTGCGCGGCCTGCCACTTACCCACCCGTGCCGGTGTGCCGGGGGCGTTCCCGCCGCTGAAAGGTGAGATCAGTACCTTTGCTGAAACTGCGGAAGGCCGGCGATATCTCGTGCTGGTTCTGACGCGAGGCCTCAGCGGCCCGATTAAAGCGGAAGGCAAGGTTTATTCAGGGGTGATGCCGGCGCAGTCGATGCTCTCGGATGGCGAAGTGGCGGCAGTGTTCAACTTCCTCGCCCAGCCCAAAGTCGAGTTCACGGCTGAGGAAGTCGCGCAGCTGCGAGCCAGTGGCGCAGGCTTGAGTCCGGCACAGGTCGCAGAGTTGAATGCCAGGCTGACCAGCCAGTGAAGACTCGGATCTGTCTGCTGCTGTTGCTCGGAATAATTTCGATCGTAGTGTCGGCGGGTACTCCGGGTGTTGGTGACGAGGCTCGGGCGCATCAAAATTGGGTTCTGCAATGCCAGGGGTGCCATCGTGCCGGCGCCACGGGCACAATCGACAGCACTCCTCCGCTTGCGGGCTTCGTGGCGCGCTTTCTCAGCGTGCCAGGCGGTCGCGAATATCTCGCGAGAGTGCCGGGGGTAGCTACTGCGCCAATCTCTGATCGAGATCTTGCCGAACTTCTGAACTGGACGCTGTACCGCTACGACAGTGCGCACGTTCCGGCAGGATTCATTCCCTACACCACGGAAGAGGTGGGGCAATGGCGCCGCAAACCACTGCGAACCGAAGCTAGCAGCGTGCGAAGAAGTCTCGTGGATAGAATGTCCGAGGATCAGCACACTAGATAAGGCGGCGTTCGCGCTTTATCGCCGGGGGTAGCCCCGTGAGGGAAGATCAGCGTCTCGGTATTTGCATCAGAAAGCCCGGCTCAGAGCCGGGCTTTTTATTTCGGTGCGCGTATTTCCGTACTTAATCAGAACAATATTCGATCTCATTATTTTTGTTACGGAAATTTACAATTCTTGGAGGACTGGCGTATCATTCACGCCGCGCGAAGAGGGACAATGGTGTTCCAACTTTGCCTCGACTTGCCGCCTTCCACCGTTATTTTCCGCCCAGGGGACCCAAGCGTGTCGTCGACTGCAGCAACGTTTGCTCACGACTGGCCTTTTGCCATTTATTTGCTGAGTGTCGCCGGTTTGTGCGGCCTCATGTTACTCGTCTCCTACATTGCCGGTGGTCGCGACTGGGGTCGCGCTAAAAACGAGCCGTTCGAATCGGGCGTCGTTTCCTCGGGTGGTGCTCACCTTCGTTTTTCAGCCAAGTTTTATCTTGTCGCGATGTTCTTCGTCATTTTCGATGTCGAGGCACTTTTTTTATACGCATGGGCTGTTTCTGTGCGCGAGGCCGGCTGGATGGGCTTCATTGAAGTTACGATCTTTGTTTTTGTGCTGCTTGCGGGTTTGGTCTATCTGTGGCGCCTTGGCGCGCTCGATTGGGCGCCCGAAGCTCGTAAGCGTCGAGAGATTAAGCACGCGCAAGAGCAACGCGCAGATCGTTAATCGTTTTTTGCGTGGACGGGCGCGTCGAATGCGCGTTATGCAATTTAAGCAACTTTTGAGCAATTTCTGAGCAAAATCTGAGAGAGTACGATGGAATATACGCTCACCCGTATCGATCCGAATGCTGCCGATTATCCGATGCAGAAGCGCGAAACCGTGCAGGATCCGCTCGAAGAGCAGGTGCATAAGAATATTTTCGTCGGCAAGCTCGAAAAGGTTCTGCACTCGGCGGTGAACTGGAGCCGAAAGAATTCATTGTGGCCGTATAACTTCGGTCTCTCCTGCTGTTATGTCGAGATGGCGACCGCGTTTACCGCGCCGCATGATGTTGCCCGCTTCGGTGCCGAAGTTATTCGCGCATCGCCGCGCCAGGCGGATTTCATGGTGATCGCCGGCACCCCGTTCATCAAGATGGCTCCGGTTATCCAGCGGTTGTACGAACAACTGCTCGAGCCGAAATGGGTTATTTCGATGGGTGCGTGCGCCAACTCGGGCGGCATGTACGACATCTACTCGGTCGTTCAGGGCGTCGATAAGTTTCTGCCGGTCGATGTGTACATTCCCGGCTGCCCGCCGCGCCCCGAAGCGTTTTTGCAAGGTTTGATGTTGCTGCAGGAATCGATCGGCCAGGAGCGGCGCCCGCTGTCGTGGGTAGTGGGCGATCAAGGTGTCTATCGCGCCAAAATGCCTTCGCAGCGCGATGCAAAAAATGATGAGCGCATCATCGCGACTACGCTGCGTACGCCGGACCAGATTTAATTCATCGCGTCGCAATCACTGATTAAGCAGAACGAAGAAACCAATGGCTGAAGCAGCGACTAACACAACTTCTTTGCCCGGCGCCGAGTTCGAGGTGGTGCGTGAATTGCGCGCGCGCTTCGGCGAAACCGCGCTGCAGTATCAGCCGACCAAAGACGATGTGCCGACGCTTTGGGTGGCACGCGCGCAAATTCTCGACGTATTGAAATTCCTGCGCAGTGTGCCGCGTCCGTATGTCATGTTGCTCGATCTCAGCGCGATGGACGAGCGCATGCGCAAGCATCGCCACGGTTTGCCCGCCGCTGATTTCACTGTCTTTTACCATCTGCTCTCGATCGAACGAAATTCCGACGTGCGTATCAAGGTCGCGTTGAGCGCCGACGATCTGCATATGCCGACCGCGATCCCAATTTGGCCAAATGCGAATTGGTACGAGCGCGAAGTGTGGGATCTGTTTGGTGTCGTGTTCGACGGTCACCCGAATCTGCAACGCATCATGTTGCCGCGTACCTGGCAGGGCCATCCGCTGCGCAAAGATTATCCAGCGCGCGCGACCGAGTTCGATCCGTTTGCACTCAGCGTCGCGCGTCAGGATGCCGAGCAGGAAGCGCTACTGTTCAAGCCCGAAGAGTGGGGCATGAAGCGCAGCACCGCGAACGAAGACTTCATGTTCCTGAATCTCGGCCCGAACCACCCGAGCGCACACGGTGCATTCCGCATCGTGTTGCAGTTGGATGGCGAAGAGATCGTCGATTGCGTGCCCGACATCGGCTATCACCATCGCGGCGCCGAGAAAATGGCCGAGCGCCAGTCATGGCACAGTTACATTCCTTACACCGACCGCATCGATTATCTCGGCGGTGTGATGAATAACTTGCCGTACGTTCTCGCGGTCGAAAAGCTTGCCGGTATCACCGTGCCGTCGCGCGTCGAAGTGATACGCGTGATGATGGCGGAGTTCTTCCGCATCTCCAGCCACTTACTGTTCCTCGGTACCTACATCCAGGACTTCGGCGGTATGTCGCCGGTGTTCTTCATTTTTACCGATCGGATGAAAGCGTACGACGTGATCGAAGCGGTCACCGGGTTTCGCATGCATCCGGCGTGGTATCGGATCGGCGGCGTTGCGCATGATCTGCCGCGCGGCTGGGAAAAGCTGGTACGCGAATTCCTCGACTGGATGCCCAAGCGGTTGGTCGAGTACGAAAAGGCGGCCATGCAAAACGGCATCCTGCGCGCTCGCGCAATCAACGTTGCGCAGTACGACACCAAAGCGGCGCTCGATTGGGGCGTCACTGGTCCGAACCTGCGAGCGACCGGCCTCAATTACGATTTGCGCAAAGCGCGTCCTTATTCCGGTTATCAGAATTTCGATTTCGAAGTACCGATTGCGCATAACGGCGATGCGTACGATCGCGCCACCGTGCGTATCGAAGAGATGCGTCAAAGCCTGCGCATCATCGAGCAGTGCCTGAACAACATGCCGGAAGGTCCGTATAAAGCCGACCATCCGCTGACCACACCGCCGCCGAAAGAGCAGACGTTGCAGCACATCGAAACGCTGATCACGCACTTCCTTAGCGTGACTTGGGGCCCGGTGATGCCGGCCGGGGAATCGAGTCAGTTGATCGAAGCGACCAAAGGTATCAACAGCTATTACCTGACGTCCGACAACAACACGATGAGCTATCGCACCCGTATCCGGACGCCGAGTTTCCCGCACTTGCAGCAGATTCCGTCGGTAATTAACGGCAGCATGGTGGCGGATTTGATCGCCTATCTGGCGAGTATCGATTTCGTGATGGCCGACGTCGACCGTTGAGCCGACATTTAGATTTAGAGCGCAGAAACAGACAGCGATGAGCACAAACGTAATTACCAGCGATCGCCCCGTGTTCGAACTGCACCCGGAAGACCGGGCCGCGATCGAGCACGACATTACGCATTACGCCGACCCGCGCGCGGCGTCGATCGATGCGTTGAAAGTCGTGCAGAAGCGCCACGGCTGGGTGCCGGACGGCGCCATTTACGCGATCGCCGCGGTGCTCGGTATTCCGGCGACCGACGTCGAAGGCGTCGCGACGTTCTACAACATGATTTTTCGCCAGCCGGTGGGTCGCCATGTGATCGTCGTCTGCGATTCGATTGGCTGCTTCCTGACCGGTTACGAGGAAACAATGGCGGCAATCAAGCAGCGCCTCGGTATTCAGCCCGGCCAAACGACGTCGGATAACCGTTTCACACTGCTGCCGATTTGCTGTCTCGGCGCCTGCGATAAAGGCCCGGTGTTGATGATCGACGAAGACACGCATTTCAATATCGCCCCGGCCGATGTCGACAAATTGTTGGAGCAATACGCATGAGCGCGGAAACCAAACCGCTCACCTATCGTCTCGGTAACGAGCCGCTGCTCGATCTGAAAGCGTATGAAGCGCTCGACGGTTACGCGGCGCTGCGCAAAGCGCTGACCACAATGGCGCCAGCGGATGTTACGCAGGTGGTAAAAGATTCGAACCTGCGCGGCCGCGGCGGCGCGGGTTTCCCGACCGGCGTCAAATGGTCGCTGGTGCCGATGGGGCCGGATGCGCCGAAGCAGAAATATCTGGTGTGTAACGCCGACGAAATGGAGCCGGGCACATTCAAGGACCGGCTGCTGATGGAGCAATTGCCGCATCAGCTGATCGAGTCGATGATCGTCGCCGGTTACGCGTTGCAAGCAACCCATGGCTACATTTTTCTGCGCGGTGAATACATCGTCGCGAACCAACGTCTGAACGATGCACTGAAACAGGCGCGCGCTGCCGGCTATCTCGGCGAGAACATTCTCGGCAGTGGTTGGACGTTCGATCTGAACGTGCACAGCGGCGCCGGGCGTTACATCTGCGGTGAAGAAACCGCGCTGATTAATTCGCTTGAAGGCCGTCGCGCCAATCCGCGTTCGAAGCCGCCATTTCCGCAAGTTGCGGGTTTATGGGGCAAGCCGACCGTCGTCAATAACGTCGAGACGCTGAGTAATATTCCGCACATCGTGTTGCGCGGCGCCGAGTGGTTTAAAGGGTTGTCGCAGGGCAAGAGCCCGGATAGCGGCACCAAGCTGTACGGCGTATCGGGTCGCGCCAAGCGCACCGGCGTTTGGGAGTTGCCGATCGGTACCACCGGCCGCGAAATTCTGTACGAGCATGCCGGCGGTATGGCCGATGGCTACGAGCTGATGTGCTGGCTTCCCGGCGGTGCGTCGACCGATTTCCTGATGCCCGAGCATCTCGATCTCGCGATGGATTACGACACGATCATGAAAAACGGCAGCCGTATGGGTACCGGTCTGATCATGGTGGTGGACAACAAGCAGAACATCGTGTCGGTCGTGCGCAACCTCGAGCAATTTTTCGCGCGCGAATCGTGTGGCTGGTGCACGCCTTGCCGCGATGGCCTGCCGTGGACGGTGAAACTGTTGCAGGCGATTGAAAGCGGCAAAGGACAAACCGGCGATATCGAAGTGCTCGAACAGATGACACGTCAGCTCGGTCCGGGCAAAACGTTCTGCGCGCATGCGCCGGGCGCGATGGAGCCATTGCAGAGCGCGCTGAAATTTTTCCGCGCCGAGTTTGAAAAAGGCATCGCACAAAATTCGCTGCCCGCGTAACCGCGCGAGCGCAATGATTAACGGTTGGGTGAAATAACGAATGGCCACCATTCATGTAGACGGCAAGGATTACGAAGTCGACGGCGCGGATAACCTGCTGCGCGCGTGTTTATCCTTGGGTCTCGATATTCCGTATTTCTGCTGGCATCCGGCGCTCGGAAGTGTCGGCGCTTGCCGCCAGTGCGCGGTCAAGCAATACGCCAACGCCGACGACAAGCGCGGTCGCCTGGTGATGTCGTGCATGACGCCGGCAACGGACAACACCTACATTTCGATCGACGACGAAGAAGCCAAGACATTCCGCGCCAGCGTCGTCGAGTGGTTGATGACGAACCACCCGCACGATTGCCCGGTGTGCGAAGAGGGCGGTCACTGCCATTTGCAGGACATGACGGTGATGACGCAGCACGATCGCCGTCGCTATCGCTTCACCAAGCGCACGCACCAAAACCAGGATCTCGGTCCGTTCGTCAATCACGAGATGAACCGCTGCATCGCTTGTTATCGCTGTGTGCGTTATTACAAGGATTACGCTGGCGGCGAAGACCTGGGTGTCTACGGCGCGCATGACAACGTGTATTTCGGTCGCGCCGAAAGCGGCACGCTCGAAAGCGAATTCTCCGGCAATCTCACCGAAGTCTGCCCGACCGGGGTGTTCACCGACAAAACCCACTCCGAGCGCTACAACCGCAAATGGGATATGCAGTTCGCTCCGAGCGTGTGCCAGCAATGCTCGGTCGGCTGTAACACCAGCCCCGGCGAGCGCTACGGCGAGCTGCGCCGCATTGAAAACCGCTACAACGGTTCGGTGAATCATTATTTCCTGTGCGATCGCGGCCGTTTCGGCTACGGCTATGTCAATCGCGAAGATCGTCCACGTCAACCGTGGGCACGCAAGGGCGATACATTCGATGTCGTCACCGTCTCGACCGCATTGGCTTCTGCCGCCGACGCGTTGCGCGGCGCCAAGCGCGTGATCGGCATCGGTTCGCCGCGTGCGAGCATCGAAGCCAACTACGTTCTGCGCGAACTGGTTGGCGCGGACAATTTCTACAGCGGTATCGAAGCCAGCGAACTGGGCCTGATCCGGCTGGTGCGCGACATTCTGCAGCGCGGTCCTGTGCGCACGCCGTCGTTGCGCGACATCGAGAGTTACGACACCGCCTTCATTCTTGGCGAAGACGTCACGCAAACTGCGCCACGCATCGCATTGGCGTTGCGCCAATCTGCCAAGGGCGAGGCGCGCAAACAGGCGGCGGCGAAAAAAGTGTTCGACTGGCAGGCCGAAGCCATCGCGAATATCGGTCAGAACGTCAAAAGCCCGATTTTCATCGCGAGCTTCACTGAAACCCGTCTCGACGATATCGCCGCGCAGACCTATCGCGGCGTGCAGGAAGACATCGCGCGACTCGGTTTTGCTGTCGCACATGCGATCGATGCAACCGCACCCGCAGTTGCCGATCTCGACGATGCGACCGCGCAGCTGGCTCAAACCATTGCCGAGTCACTGCTCGCAGCCGAGCAACCGCTGGTGGTATCGGGCACCGGTGCGCAGTCCGAAGCCGTATTGCAGGCGGCGGCCAATATCGCCGCCGCGTTGCACACGCGCGGCAAAAAGGCAGGAATTTCGCTGGTTGTGCCCGAAGCCAACAGTTTGGCGATGACATTGTTGGGCGGTGAATCGGCCGATGCTGCCCTCACTATGCTGCGTGATGGCAATGCCGACGCAGTGGTCGTGCTCGAAAACGATCTATACCGCCGCGCCGATGCCGCCTTGGTCGATAGTGCATTGAATGCCGCTGGCACCGTCGTTGTCGTCGATCATCAACGCACTGCTACCGCTGAAAAAGCGCATGTACTCCTGCCGGCCGCGAGCTTTGCGGAAGGCGACGGCACGCTGATCAACAACGAAGGTCGGGCGCAGCGCTTCTTCCAGGTGTACGACCCAGCGTATTACGAGCCGACCTGCCAGATCAAAGAAGGCTGGCGCTGGCTGCATGCGCTGCACAGCGCCATCCAGGGTCAGGACATCAGCTGGACGCTGCTCGACGAAGTCACCGCACATTGCGCGCAAGCGCTGCCGCAGTTGCGCGCGATTGTCGACGCGGCACCGAGCGCCGATTACCGGATGAACGGTTTGAAAGTCGCGCGCGAGCCGCACCGTTACAGCGGTCGCACCGCGATGCGCGCCAATATTTCGGTGCATGAACCGCGTGCATCCCAAGATGCCGATACCGCGCTGGCGTTTTCGATGGAAGGTCACAACGGTGTTCAAAAGGGCGATCGTCCGGGCTCGTTGATTCCGTTTGCCTGGGCACCCGGTTGGAACTCGCCGCAAGCCTGGAATAAATTCCAGGACGAAGTCGGCGGTCATGTGCGCGCCGGCGATCCCGGTGTGCGGCTGTTCGAACCGGCTGCCGATGCGAAAGCCGATTACTACGGCCCAGCGCCGGCTGCTGCGGGCACCGACCAATATCGAGTGCTGCCGTTGCAGCATATTTTCGGTAGCGAGGAGCTGTCTTCTCGCGCCGCACCGCTCCAAACGCAGATTCCGAATGGCTACGTATTGATTTCGGCCGCTACCGCGCAGCGTCTCAATGTCGCTGCGGGTGCAAATCTGACGGTGACGGTTGGCGCGTCGACGGTATCGTTGCCGATCCGCATTAGTCCTGTATTGCCGGATGCGGCAGTGGGCCTGCCGCAAGGTATCGCGGGAGTTCCAGTGCTGGTTGCCGGCGCGGTCGCCACGCTGGCGGGGGGTACCGCATGAGTTGGCTGACGCCCGAAGTCATCGATTTCCTGATCCGCACCGTTCAGGCGTTGGTGATTTTGTTCGGTACGGTATTCGTCGTCGCGAACCTGATCTGGCTTGAGCGCCGTCTGCTCGCGTTGTGGCAGGACCGCCACGGTCCGAACCGTCTCGGCCCGTTCGGCGTGTTTCAAACCGCCGCCGACATGGTGAAGCTGATTTTCAAGGAAGACTGGCTGCCGCCGTTCGTGGATAAGCTCACGTTCATGATCGCGCCGGTGATCGCGATGAGCGCGATGCTGATGGCGCTGGCAATCGTGCCGATCACGCCGACCTGGGGTGTCGTCGATCTGAACATCGGCATTTTGTTCTTCCTGGCGATGGCGGGTCTGGGCGTATACGCGGTGATGTTCGCGGGCTGGTCGAGCAATAGCAAATATGCCTTGCTCGGCGGCGTGCGCTCGACTGCGCAGACGATCAGTTACGAAGTGTTCATGGGTATCGCGGTGATGGGTGTCGTCGCTGTCGCCGGCTCGTTCAGCACGCGCGATATCGTCGAAGCGCAGAAAGACCTGTGGTTCATCGTGCCGCAATTCTTCGGCTTCATTACGTTCGCGATCGCCGGCGTTGCGGTCGCACACCGGGCACCATTCGATCTGCCGGAAGCGGAGTCAGAATTGGCCTCGGGCTATCACACCGAATACTCGGGATTGAAATGGGGCATGTTCTTCGTCGGCGAATACGCGGGCGTGGTGGTCGTGTCCGCGCTACTGGTAACGCTGTATTTCGGTGGCTGGTACGGACCGGGGCCCGAATGGCTCGCATTTTTCTGGTTTGCGGCAAAAACGTTCTTCTTCATCGTACTGTTCGTGTTGATTCGCGCGGCGTTACCGCGCCCGCGCTACGACCAGGTGATGGATGCGGGCTGGAAGTTCTGTCTGCCGTTATCGTTAATCAACTTGCTCGTGACCGGCGCGGTGATTCTGCTGCGCGCGGATATCGGTTAAGGCCGGGGAGGGCATGGGGATGATCGGAGCAATTCTGAGCGGCATCGGCAGTGTGGTCCGCAGCAATTACATGATTTTCATGCGCGCGTTCCGCAAGCGCGACACGATTCAGTATCCGGAACAAAAGGTGTATCTGCCGCCGCGTTATCGCGGTCGCATCGTGCTGACGCGCGATCCCGATGGCGAGGAACGCTGCGTGGCGTGCAACCTGTGCGCGGCGGCGTGTCCGGTCGGCTGCATCTCGCTGCAAAAAGCTGAAAAAGAGGATGGACGGTGGTATCCGGAATTTTTCCGGATCAATTTCTCGCGCTGCATTTTCTGCGGTATGTGCGAAGAGGCGTGTCCGACCAATGCGATTCAGCTGACGCCGGATTTCGAGATGTGCGAATACGATCGGCAGAATCTCGTTTACGAGAAAGAGAATTTGTTGATTTCGGGTCCGGGCAAATATCCGGATTACAACTTCTACCGCGTCGCCGGCATGGCGATCGCGGGTAAACCGAAAGGCGCTGCGCAAAACGAAGCAGAGCCGATCAATGTGAAATCGCTGCTGCCATAACAATTACGGCGCAAACGGCGGAGATAAGGCAAAAGCCGCATCGCGCCAAATGGGCAAAACGGCGCAATGGTATTGCGCTCTACGGGGAAGGAAACAACAAAAGTGCTAGTCATTTTCTATATTGCTGCGGCGATTGCATTGCTGGCGACGTTTCGTGTGATTACCGGCAAAAATCCGGTGCACGCGCTGTTGTATCTGATTGTATCGCTGCTCGCGGTCGCGCTGATTTTCTTCACGCTCGGCGCGCCGTTCGCGGGCATTCTCGAAATCATCGTCTATGCCGGCGCGATCATGGTGCTGTTCGTGTTCGTCGTCATGATGCTGAATCTCGGTGAAGCTACCGTCGCGCAGGAAATGCGCTGGCTGCAGCCGCGCGTGTGGTACGGACCGGCCGCGCTGGCGGCAATTCTGCTGATCGAATTGGGCTTTCTGTTTCCGCGCGGTGAAATGCATGCTACCGGCCATACGTTGGTTGATGGCAAGCAGGTCGGGATCGCGCTGTTTGGTCCTTATCTGTTAGCGGTTGAACTGGCGTCGCTGCTGTTGCTGGCTGCATTGGTCGCGGCGTATCACCTTGGCCGCCACGACGAGAAAGAGTGATTGATATGACTGCGATTCCGATGGAGCACGGCCTGATTCTCGCGGCGTTGCTGTTCTCGCTGGGGCTAATCGGCGTGATCGTGCGCCGCAATATCCTGTTCGTGCTGATGAGTATCGAAGTGATGATGAACGCCGCCGCGCTGGCGTTCGTCGTCGCCGGCTCGCGTTGGGGGCAACCCGACGGACAGATCATGTTCATTTTGATTTTGAGTCTGGCGGCCTCCGAAGCGAGCGTCGGCCTGGCGATCCTGTTCCAGCTTTATCGTCGTTATCACACGCTTGATGTCGACGCGGCCAGCGAGATGCGCGGATGAACCAGCTTTATTTAACCTTCCTGTTTCCGCTGATCGGTTTTCTGCTGCTCGCGTTCGCGCGCGGACGCATTTCCGAAAACGTCGCGGCGATCATCGGCGTCGGTTCGATCGGCTTATCGGCGCTCACCGCGTTGTGGGCAGGTATCGATTTCGTCCAGAACGCACCCGAGGGCGGCGCCTTCACGCAGCAGTTGTGGACGTGGATGAGCGTCGGCGGTTTCGCCCCGCAGTTCGCGCTGCGGCTCGATGGCCTGTCGCTGACGATGCTGGGTGTGATCACCGGCGTCGGTTTTTTCATCCATTTGTTCGCCTCGTGGTACATGCGCGGCGAGGACGGCTATGAGCGCTTCTTCGCCTATATGAACCTGTTCGTCGCGAGCATGCTGTTTCTGGTGCTCGGCGATAACCTGCTGTTCCTGTATTTCGGTTGGGAAGGCGTCGGTCTGTGCAGTTATCTGCTGATTGGTTTTTATTATCAGGACCCCGCGAACGGGCTGGCGGCACGCAAGGCATTTGTCGTCACCCGCGTTGGCGATACGTTCATGGCGATCGGCTTGTTCCTGTTGTATCGCGAAATCGGCACGTTGAACATCCAGGAAGCATTGGCGCTGGCGCCGCAGCATTTCGAAGCCGGCTCGTTCACGATTACCGCGATTGCGTTATTGCTGCTGGGCGGCGCGGTCGGTAAATCCGCGCAGTTACCGTTGCAAACGTGGTTGCCCGATGCGATGGCCGGCCCGACGCCGGTCTCCGCGCTGATCCATGCCGCGACGATGGTTACCGCGGGCGTCTACCTGATTGCGCGCACGCACACGCTGTTCGAACTGTCGCCGTATGCGTTGAACATGGTGGGTCTGGTGGGTGCAGCGACATTGCTGCTGGCCGGTTTCGCCGCGCTGGTGCAGACCGATATCAAGCGCGTGCTCGCGTATTCGACGATGAGCCAGATCGGCTACATGTTTCTTGCGCTCGGTGCAGGCGCGTGGGGCGCGGCGGTATTCCATCTGATGTCGCACGCGTTTTTCAAGGCGCTGCTGTTCCTTGCGGCGGGTGCAGTAATCATCGCCTGCCATCATGAACAGGACATCTTCAAGATGGGTGGACTGCGCAAAAAGATTCCGCTCGTGTACTGGTGCTTCCTGATTGGTGGCGGCGCACTCGCGGCTATTCCGTTCCTCACCGTGGGTTTCTTCTCGAAGGATGAAATCCTGTGGGAAGCCTACGCCGCCGGCCGCATCGATCTGCTTGCTGCCGGTTTGGTCGGCGCATTCCTGACATCGATCTACACATTCCGCATGATCTTCATCGTGTTCCATGGCGAAGAAAAAACCCATGCGCATGCGCTGAAAGGTATTTCTTATTGGTTACCGCTGTCGGTGCTGCTGGTGCTATCGACATTTGTCGGCGCCTTCATCCATCTGCCGTTGGCGGGTGTATTGCCGGAAGGTCCGGGGCACGCGGGCGGCGAATTCAAACACACGCTTGAAATGATATCCGGCGCGATTGCGCTGATCGGTATCGCGATTGCGGCGGCTCTGTATTTAGGCAAGCGCAAGCTGGTGACGGGCATCGCGAGCAGTGGCATCGGCAAAGCGCTTTCGTGCTGGTGGCGTAATGCCTGGGGTTTCGACTGGCTGTACGACTGGGTGTTCGTCAAACCGTTCATGCTACTGGTGCGAATCAATCGTCGCGACGGTGCCGATCTCGCCATTGGATTGATTCCGAAGCTGATGCGCGCGGGTCACGACCTGATGGCAGTGACCGAGAACGGCCAGTTGCGCTGGTACGCGGCATCGCTCGGCATCGGCGCCGTGCTGGTGCTGACGGCGGCGTTCCTGAGCTGATCGACACAAATCACGAGCGAAATGCGCGCGATTATTTGGCTTCATCACCCGCGCGGTTAATGTCCAAAACAACGAAGGCAAACGGCCCGACATGATTCTGACCTGGCTAATACTGATTCCCTTTATCGGCGGGCTGCTGTGCTGGCAGGGCGAGCGTCTGGGGCTCGGCATTCCGCGCTGGATTGCGCTATTCACGATGCTGATCGTGCTCGGACTGGCGATCAATCTGTGGATCGTCGGCGATTACCACATGAGCGATGTGATCGCGTCCGGCGCGCCGAAATGGCAGCTCGAATTTCAGGTGCCGTGGATCGAGCGCCTCGGCATCAGTTTCCACCTCGGCCTCGATGGCCTATCGCTGCTGATGGTGCTGCTGACAGGATTGCTCGGTGTGATGGCGGTGGCGTGTTCATGGAGCGAAATCCAGCGTCATGTCGGCTTCTTCCATCTCAACCTGCTATGGAATCTCGGCGGCGTTATCGGGGTATTCCTTGCGCTCGATATGTTCCTGTTCTTCTTTTTCTGGGAACTGATGCTGGTGCCGATGTTTTTCCTGATCGCGCTGTGGGGACACAACGCGCCGGATGGCAAGGGCCGTATCTACGCTGCGACCAAATTCTTCATCTTCACGCAGGCGAGCGGTCTGCTGTTGCTGCTGGCGATCCTCGGGCTCGTGCTGGTGCACTACCGCGCCACCGGCGTATTGAGTTTCGATTATTCGGTATTGCTTGGCACGCCGATGGCGCCGCTGGTCGAGATGGTGCTGATGCTCGGCTTTTTCACGGCCTTTGCCGTCAAGATGCCGGTTGTGCCGTTTCACTCGTGGTTGCCCGATGCGCATTCGCAGGCGCCGACGGCAGGCTCGGTCGATCTGGCCGGCATTCTGCTGAAAACCGCTGCGTATGGCCTGTTGCGCTTCGGTATTCCGTTCTTCCCGAATGCGTCGCTCGAATTTGCGCCGATTGCGATGTGGCTCGGTGTGCTCGGCATCATTTACGGCGCGGTACTCGCGGTGGCGCAAACCGACATCAAGCGCCTGATCGCGTATACGAGTATTTCGCACATGGGCTTCGTGCTGATCGGGATTTACTCCGGCACCACGATTGCGCTGCAGGGCGTCGTCATTCAAATGCTGGCGCACGGTTTGTCGGCCGGCGCGCTGTTCATTCTCTGCGGCGAATTGTATGAGCGTCTGCATACACGCGATCTGCGCCAGATGGGCGGGTTATGGACGCGCTTGAAGTTTTTGCCGCCGATTTCGCTGTTCTTCGCGGCGGCATCGCTCGGTCTGCCCGGCATGGGCAATTTTGTCGGTGAATTCCTGATTCTGCTCGGCGCGTTCAAGATTGCGCCGGTGGTGACCATTGTTGCGGCAACCGGCCTGATTTTGGCGGCGGTGTATTCGCTGATCATGATGCAGCGCGCGTTTTATGGCCGCACACAATCGGACGAGCCGTTGAAGGATTTGTCGGGCCGCGAACTGGGCTTGATGGCTTCGCTGATGATTTTGCTGTTGCTGCTCGGTTTGTATCCGCAACCGGTATTGAATACCTCCGCCGCTGCGATGGCGGGGGTGCAACACTATTACTCGGCAGCGTTAACCACTGCCACGACTGCTGAATAAATCGATATGACGCTGACCACCGATTCCCTGATTGCTCTGCTTCCGATTCTGATCACCAGCGCCACCGCGGTGCTGGTGATGCTGTCGATCGCCGTTCGCCGCCACCATTGGTGGAATGCGACGTTGACCGTGATCGGTTTGAACCTCGCGCTGGCGTCGGTGGTGTTCGCCTCCCGCGTCACACCGCAAGCGGTCACGCCACTGCTGATGGTCGATGGTTACGCGCTGTTTTATATGACGATCATTCTGGTCGCCACATTGGCGTGCGCGACGTTGTCGCATGCGTATATGGAAGGCTATCCGGGCAATCGCGAGGAAATGTATTTGCTGCTGGTGCTGGCGTGCGTCGGCGGTTTGGTGCTGGCCTGCTCGCGTCACCTGGCGTCGCTGTTCATCGGGCTTGAGCTGCTGTCGGTACCGGTTTACGCAATGATCGCGTATGTCTTTCGCGAACGACGCTCGCTCGAAGGCGGTATCAAATACATGGTGCTATCGGCGGTGGCGTCGGCGTTCCTGTTGTTCGGCATGGCATTGATATACGCGCAGTTCGGCAGCCTCAGCTTCGCCGAGCTCGGTGCGAAAGCGGGCGAGGCGCATGGCCCCATCGTATTCGCCGGCATCGCGATGATGCTGGTGGGGCTCGGTTTCAAATTGTCGCTGGCGCCGTTCCATCTGTGGACACCCGATGTCTACGAAGGCGCGCCGGCGCCAGTGGGCGCATTTTTGGCGACCGCGAGCAAGGTGGCGGTATTTGCCGTGCTGCTGCGCTTTATCGCCGAGGCACCGGCGGCGCAGATGGGCGTGTTGCGCGACGTGCTGACTGCGCTGGCGGTGGCATCGATATTAATCGGTAACCTTTTGGCGCTGACTCAAACCAACTTGAAGCGGCTGCTCGGTTACTCGTCGATCGCGCATTTCGGTTATGTGCTGGTGGCGATCGTCGCCGGTACCGGTATCACGTTTGAGGCCGTTGCCGTATATCTGCTGACTTACGTGGTGACGACGATCGGCGCGTTCGGCGTCGTCGCGCTGATGTCGAGTCCCTATCGCGGCCACGATGCGGATGCGCTGTCGCATTATCGCGGCCTGTTCTGGCGTCGTCCGTATCTGACTGCCGTGCTGACGGCGATGATGCTGTCGCTCGCGGGCATTCCGATCACAGCGGGTTTCATCGGCAAGTTCTACATCATCACCGCCGGTGTCGATGCGCATCAGTGGTTGCTGCTCGGTGCGGTCGTTATCGGTAGCGCCATCGGCTTGTATTACTACCTGCGGGTCATGGTGACATCGTTCCTCTCTGCGCCGGGTATGGCGCGCTATGACGCGCAAGTGCATTGGGGCGTTCGCGCCGGCGGTCTGATGGTGTTGGCGATGACGGTGCTGATGTTTTTCCTCGGTGTTTATCCGCAGCCGATATTGGAATTGATTCGCGACGCGACCATCGCGCTGTGATCTTCCGACAATAAAAAAGGCCGCTGCGAAGCGGCCTTTTTTATTGCGCGATCTTTATTACGGGATGTTTCAATCAATCCGCTTCGAGCAATTCGACATCGAAAATCAGCGCCGAATTTGGCGGTATCAGACGGCCTGCGCCACGACTGCCGTATCCCAGCGATGCCGGAATATATAGGCGGCGCACACCGCCGACACGCATACCGCGCACGCCTTGGTTCCACCCTTCGATAACACGACTTTTACCGACGGTGAATTGAAACGGTTTACCGTGGTCGCGGCTGGCGTCGAATTTCGCACCGGCGCTGCCATCGGCTTGCTGAAGCCAGCCAGCGTAATGCACTTTCACCCGACTGCCGACGTCTGCGATTTCGCCATCGCCGGTCCGCAGATCTTCGTACTGCAAGCCGGACGGTGCGGCAATGCGCTGCGGCTTTTCCGCCGACATGCTCTGCGAATCGGCCAGCGCATTGATGCTGCACGGCAACAGAAGCGATAAAACAACGGCGGTGCTTATCGTCGAAAGCGTTTTGCGCGCTACCGTTTTTTCGAATGATTTTTTGATTAATACATTTCGCATCAGATAGAGCCTGCTGTTATTCGATGATGGGTGATTTTTAAAGCGCTGACCGCGCGTTAAGCTGAGCCCCTCTATCAAACAAGAAGAGGAAAGATCATGAATAGCTCGCGAGCAATTCTAACAGCCGTAGCGCTGGTTCTCGCTGCTTGCGGTGGCGGCGGTTCCTCGAATTCCGACGGCGGTAGCAGCAAAGTGTCGTTCGCTATCGCCGATGCACCGATCGATAGCGCGGACAAGGTCGTTATTACCGTCGATAAAGTCATTCTGCGCCGCAACGGCGACAGCGATGTGGTGGTCGAGCGCTTCACCATACCGAGCCTCGGCGTTACCGATGCCGATACCTTTCAAATCGATTTGCTCGATTATCAGCACGGCCTGCGCGCATTGGTCGTCGATGATCTGGTGATTCCCTCCGGCAATTACGCGCACCTCATACTGAAAGTGCTCGACGAAAACGTTAATTACTCGTTCGTCAGAATTAACGGCGCCGATACACCGATCAAGCAACCGAGCGAGGAATTGAAGCTCGGTGGTTTCAGTGTGATCGACACCGGTGTTTACACATTCACGCTGGATTTCGATTTGCGCAAGGCGCTGACTTACAATCCGGGCCCCAACCGCTACATCCTGAAGCCACGCGGCGTGAATATCGTCAGCGATGCATTGGCGTCGACATTGAGCGGCACGGTGGATGATGCGTTATTCGACGTGAACACGATTCCGGCGTGCGCGAGCAAAACGGACCCGACGATCGGCAATGTCGTTTATTTGTATCAGGGCCATGCGCTCGATCAAACCAAGCTCACCGATGTTTACGATCCGGATATTGCCACTGGTGTGCCGGTTGGCGCATTGAATCCCTACGCGGCAGCGAATGTGTATCAGGATCAGCTCGGCCAGTGGCGTTACACGTTCGGTTATATGCCCGCAGGCAATTACACGCTGGCTTTCAGTTGCAATGCGGCGGGCGATTTTGCCGAAAGTTACGACGGTATCGACATTCCGTTGCCCATCGATCAACTGCACGAAGTCGTGCTGACAGCGGGTCAAACCAACACCTGTAGCTTGCCAGTCAGTGGCGGCGTTTGCGCGCCTTGAATCGATCTGCGAATTATCAGGCCGACGCTTTCTTCGTCGGCCTTTTTTTGCCACAACGGTTTTCCACTGCTGCTTTTGCCGGCAACGCTGGCATGCAGTTCGGCCTGCTCGGCGATATGTCGCA
>CAMLJR010000009.1 GCA_946480345.1 uncultured Spongiibacteraceae bacterium | reverse complement strand
GCGATGCTGCGCCACAAACGCCACGCGCATAAAAAATTAAGGCCGCTGCCGAAGCCGGTTTCGCCGATAACGAATACACCCGGCTCTTCCGGATCGAGCGTGCGCCAACGTTCGGCTAATCGATTCTGTTGCAGAAACACGTAGTCGGTTTCCGCCAGCCCGTCGCCGCGCGAAAAATAAATATCGCCGAATTCCGCTGAGAACGGCTCGCCGGTTTCGCTCCATTGCAGTTGCGCTCGCGGCATTTGCCAGGGGCTGGTGATTTCGGAATCGGGCATAGCGATTTTCTGATCCATTTTTTGAAACAAACTTGGCGGCACTATGATAAAGTTCCCTCTCGCCTTTGGGGAGAGAAAAATCAGTGCGCATCCTGAGCGGGTTTTAATAATAAATATGTATCGGATCGCCGTTCATATCGCGCTCGCATTCCTGATTCCGTTGGTCGCCTTCGCCGAAGACGGCGTCGATATCGCCGCGCAGCGCATTCGTATCGCGCTGAAAACCGAACCGCCGACGCTGAACAGTTTGCAGGCGACCGACAATATCAGCGGATTGATACTCAACCATTTGCAGGAAGGATTGCTGCAATACAACGCCCGCAACGAACTGGTTGCCGCAGTAGCCGAACGCTGGGAATTGCGCGCCGACGGTGCGACGTTCTGGTTGCGCCGCGATGCGCGCTGGAGCGATGACAAACCCGTCACCGCGCACGATTTCGTGTTTGCGTGGCGACAGGTGGTATTACCCGCGACTGCCAGCCGCTACGCATTTCTGATGTATCCGGTAAAAAACGCCGAGCGCATCAATCGTGGTGAATTACCGGTCGAGCAACTCGGCGTCAATGCATCGGGCGATTATCGGCTCGATGTGAAATTCGAAAACCCCTGTCCGTATTTTTTAGGGCTGGCGGCTTTCGCCACCTATTTTCCTTTGCGTGAGGACTTTTATCGTGCTCGCGGTCAGCGTTATGCAGCCGATGCCGACGATCTGCTGTTCAATGGCCCGTTTACGCTGGCGCGGTGGGATCATGGCGCGCACATCACGCTGAAAAAAAATCCGCTGTACTGGAATCGCGAGAAAATTCGGCTGAACGAAATCGACATTCCATACATCACCGATAATTTACATGGTGCGTTCAATTTGTTTCAGGAAGGCAGTATCGCGCTATCGCAACTCGATGCCCCGACACTGCAACTGGCGGCTGAGCGCGGTGCACCGATGCAGCTGCTGACGACGGGATTGTTGTTTTTTCTCGAATTTAATCTCCGCGAGGACCGCTTTACACGCAATGTGCATGTGCGGCGCGCGCTACAGGCAATTTTCGATTCCGAGCAGATGGTCAATAAAATTGTCGGATTGCCTGGGAGCGTGCCTGCGGTTTCGTTGTTTCCGCTTAGCGTAAAAGGTTTGCAGGGGCGCTTTCGCGACGAATTTCCGCCCGTTATACCGCAGAAGAATCTGATGATTGCGCGCCGCGAAATGGCTATAGCGAAGCAGGAGCTCGGAGTGCAGCAGTGGCCAACGCTGGTATTGCTTACTAGCTCGACGCCTGTTCAAAAGAAAATTGCAGAATATCTACAACAGTTATTGCAGAACGCGCTCGGTATTCCGGTGCGCATTGATGTTCAGGTGTTTAAACAAACGATTCAAAAAATGAATGCCGGCAATTTCGATATTGTCATGGCCGGATGGTCTCCTGATTTCGATGATCCGATCACCTTCGGCGATTTACTGGCGAGCTGGAACGATAATAACCGCGGACGCTATATCAATGCAGAGTACGACGCGCTGGTGCGTGCCACGCAATCGAGCACCGATCAGCACGAACGTATGCAGCTGTTTGCGCGAATGCAGCAGATGGTTATCGATGATGTGCCGATTTTGCCACTGTTCGAAAGCACTGAAATCTATGCAATCGATCCGCGTTTGCGTGGCGTCGCGCGTTCAATGTTTGGCGGCGATCTCGATTTTCGGGCGGCCTTTGTAGAGCCTGTAAAACAAATGGAGCCGGTAAAAAAATAATGTGGCGATACATGACGAAGCGATTATTGTCCGCTGCCATCACGATCTGGTTCATCGCGACCGCGACGTTTTTCGCGATGCATTTCGTGCCGGGCGATCCGCTGAGTAGCGAGCGCGCGACGACACCGGAAATTCGCAAAAATCTAGCCGCGAAATATGGTCTCGATCGTCCATTGGCAACGCAATACGTGCTGTTTTTGCGCAATATGCTGCGCGGCGATTTCGGTATTTCATTCACGCAGCAAAATCGAAATGTCAACGACATCATTCGCCAGCATTTTCCGGTATCCGCGTTGCTTGGCATTGTCGCGCTGATCATCGCGGTTGTCGGCGCGGTGGTATGGGGCGCGCTATCCGCGCATTTTCAGCAGCGCTGGCCGGATCATCTGATCATGCTGATGGTGATCCTGGCGGTATCGATGCCGGGCTTCGTTATAGCGGCGCTATTGCAATGGGGGTTGCTCGCGCTGGATCGCTCTTTTGGCGTATCGATATTGCCGGTGGCGGGGTGGGGCGGCTGGCAACATATTTTACTGCCGGCATGGGTGCTTGGATTGAGCACGATGGCGTATATGACACGGCTGCTGCGCGCGAATCTGCTCGAAGTAGCGCAAGCCGATTATCTGCGCACCGCGCGCGCGAAAGGGTTATCGTCGGCGCGCATTTTCTTTCGGCATCAATTGCGCAATGCCGTGCTGCCGGTAATTACCGTACTCGGTCCGGCGATCGCGACTGTCACCACGGGTGGCTTCGTTGTCGAGTTGATGTTCGCGATTCCAGGTCTCGGTCGTTATTTCGTTGAAGCGGTGCAGCAGCTCGATTACACCGTAATCATGGGCACCACCGTTTTTTACGGCGCGTTTCTCGTACTCATGGTGTTGGTCGTCGACATTCTTTATGGGTTCGTCGATCCGCGCATTCGCGTCGGAGGCTCATAACGATGAACGAAAATGCGCACTACGCGGATGAGTTATTCGAGCCAGCGCCAGCTCGCGTAGCGTTGGAAAGTGCCGCGCAACCGTCGTTCTCATTTTGGTCGAACGTGTGGCGGCGTTTGCGTCGCGATAATCGTGCACTCGCGTCATTGCTGGTCATTGCAGTGATGTTGTTGGCGGCGTTGTTCGGTCCGATGTTGTGGCCGGTTGATCCGGCGCAACAGATACTCGGCGTCGCTGCACAAGGACCGATGTCCGCTCAACGCGCGGTACTGGTACGCAGCGATAATTCGTCGCCGATTACAGTAGCGATTGATGCCGAATTATTGCCGGCCGCAGAACTCGTTGCGCCGGCGCAATTGCAAATTCTCGAAGCCAACACCGAGCGCGTGCGCTTGCAATGGCAGTCGGTGCCCGGCGCGTATCGCTACGATATTTATCGCCATACCCGACCACCTGCCACGCGCGCCGATCTGGGTTTGCCGCTCGGTTTTACCACTCAGCCGGGTCAGGTCAGTTTCAACGATGGCCTGCAATTGCGGCAGCGCAAATATTTTTACAGCGTGGTCGCCAGCGATGGCAGCGCGAGCAGCGATCGTTTCGCGACGATTGAAGTGACACCGCGAGCGGGTGTCAGCTGGCTCGAAGCACAATTGCAGCAGTTGATTCCACCCGATGCTGATCCCGCGCAGACATCCATCGATAGCGTGCTGCTGCCGGCGCATCCGCTCGGCACCGACCATCTCGGCCGCGATCTGCTCGCGCGTTTGCTGCAGGGTGCACGGGTGTCATTGCTGATCGCGGTGAGTGCCGCATTGCTATACGTCGCATTAGGCTTGATGTACGGCGCGGTCGCGGGATTTGCCGGCGGCGCCGTCGATCACTGGATGATGCGGTTTGCCGATTTCATTGTCGCGCTTCCGTTTTTATTGTTCATGATTCTGCTGCGCATCGCGTTCGGTATCGGACCCGGGGAGAGCGGTGTGTTGCCGCTCGTCATTGCGCTGGTGATTTTGAGCTGGCCGGCGTCGGCGCGGCTGGTGCGCGGTCAAGTGCTGCAATTGCGCGAAGAACCGTATATCGAAGCTGCGCGATTAGCGGGTGCGAGCAACGTTTACATCATCGCGCGGCACTTGTTGCCCAATATGCTCGGTGTGATTTTGGTAGCGCTGACGTTCGCAATTCCGAATGCGATTTTTATCGAAGCATTTTTATCGTTCATCGGTATGGGCGTTACGCCGCCGGCAACGTCGTGGGGTGCAATGAGCAACGATGGCGTGCCGCATTTGATGTCGCATCCCGCCGAATTATTGTTGCCGGCTGCTTGTATCAGCGTCACGGTGCTGGCGTTCAATTTATTCGGCGACGCATTGCGCGATGCGCTCGATATCAAGGATCTGCGATGAGCGAATTACTCGCGCTGAACGATCTTCACGTCGATATTCGCAGCGGCGCTGATGTCGTGCACGCGCTGCGTGGTGTCGATTTATCGCTGCGCGTGGGCGAAGCACTCGCTGTGGTTGGCGAATCGGGTTCCGGGAAGTCGATTACCGCGATGTCGATCGCCGGTCTGCTGCCGCAGGCGGCACGTATCACTCAGGGCGACGTGTATTTCCGTGGCGAACGTTTGAACGATAGTGGCCAGAAGCGCTGGCGCGAATTGCGCGGCGCGCAGATCGGCATGGTGTTTCAAAATCCGATGTCGTCGTTCAATCCATCGATGCGTATCGGTGATCAGATCGCGGAAGTATTAATCGCGCATCGCGGCATCGATTGGCGCAGTGCGCGTCAACAAGCGGTGCGTTTACTCGATCGTATGCGAATTTCGCAATCGACCTCGCGCGCAAAGCAATATCCGTTCGAATTTTCCGGCGGCATGTTGCAGCGCGCGATGATTGCGATGGCGGTCGCATGCGAACCGGCGTTGCTCATTGCGGACGAGCCGACCACCGCGCTCGATGTCACGGTGCAGGTGGAAGTGCTGGCGCTGTTACGCGAATTGCGCAGTGAGTCCGATATGGCGTTGCTGTTGATTACGCATGACCTTGGCATCGTGAGCCAGCTAGCCGATCGCGTTGCGGTGATGTATGCGGGGCAGATCGTCGAGCAGGGTAGCCTTGATGCAATTTTCAATCGTGCAGCCCATCCGTACACGCGCGCGTTGCGCGCGGCGTTACCCGGACCGCGCGGCGCGGCGCTGAAAGCAATAGCGGGCTCGCCACCGGATTTAACAACGCCGCCTCCCGGCTGCGGTTTTTATCCGCGCTGCGGTGACGCGATGCGCATTTGCGCGGAACATGCGGTGCCCACTTTCATCGCTGAAGCGGGTGATGACTGCGCACATCAAAGTCGCTGCTGGTTGCTGCATCAGCAAGCGGTGCGCAACGCGGGAGCGAGCGATGCGTGACGTGTTATTGCGAGCGGAAAACCTCGGCAAACAATTCACGTTGCCGGGGCGCGAGTCGTTCTGGGCAGTGCGCAATATCGATCTTGCTATTCATGCGGGCGAAGTGCTCGGCATCGTCGGTGAAAGCGGCTCGGGCAAATCGACGCTCGGACGCTTGCTGCTGGGTTTACACGATAAGAGCGAGGGCGCTGTGTATTTTCGCGGCGAGCGCTTGCCGCAGCGCTACCGGCGCGCGGATTTCCAACGCTACGCAGCGCATTTCCAGATGGTATTTCAGGACCCTTACGGCACGTTGAATCCGCGTTTGAGCATCCGCGAAAGTCTCGCGGAACCCTTGCGGCTGAGTACCTCGTCAATACTGAGCGAGCCGACGCAAATCGACGCGCGCGTACGCAACGCACTCGAACGCGTCGGTCTGGCGGCGAATGCGGCGAATCGTTTTCCGCACGAATTTTCCGGCGGTCAACGCCAGCGTATCGGCATTGCCCGTGCGTTGATTGCCGAGCCCGAAGTCGTGATTTGCGATGAGCCGGTGTCGGCGCTGGATGTGTCGGTACAGGCGCAGATCGTCAATCTGTTAGCGCAGTTGCGCCGCGATATGAATCTGACAGTCGTGCTGATTTCGCACGATCTGGCCGTGGTGCGTCATTTGTGCGATCGAATTGCGGTAATGCAGGCGGGAAAAATTGTTGAGTTGAATGACACCGAGCCGTTATTCGCCGCGCCGCAGCATTCGTTCACGAAGAAATTACTGGCGGCGCGTTCGATTTAACGGAGAGCGCTCAGGCTCTCCAATGGATTCTCTCTATTTGCCTCCTTCGAGGCGGCTGCTATAGATCACCAGGCGCGGCTTTTTCTCATCGCTGTAATCGAGCAGGAATACGTTTTCGCCATCCTCGTCGGCAGCGAAATGCACCGGCCATTTATTGAAGCCGATAACTGCTTCGTATTCGCCGGGCTTAACGATGAAGGTGCCGCGGTATTGGTCGTTACCAATTGCGCGTAAGCCGACTTTGTCTTTGTTGGTGGCCGAAGCGCCCGGTTTTTTCAAATACAGCACGTAATTGGCGCCGCGGCCCGCACCGCCTTGTGCTCGTTGCGCCAACGTTTGCAGTTCGCCGAGCACCTGTTGCTGGCTGCTCAATTTGATGACGCCGCCGGTAGCGGCAGGCGCAGCTGGAGCCGTGGCCGGGGCGGGAGCGGGAGTCGCTGGCACTGCGGCTGCAACCGGCGCAGGTGCTGCGGTTTTTGCCGGTGCAACCGGAGCAGGCGTGGGAGCGGGCGCAGCTTTGGCCGGCGCGGCTTTGGCTTCAGCCGTTTCCTTCGCGGCAAGCGCGGCTTTCAGACGTTCGATTTCCTTCTGTGCCGATTCGGCTTCCTGCTTGGCACGCGCCAATTCCTGCTCGCGCTTGTCGGCAATTTTCTGTTGTTGATTATCGGCGGCCTCGGTGTTCTGACGCGCCAGATCCTTAATCTGCTGTTGCTTCGCCGCCACTTGCTGTTTGAGCCGGTTCACGTCTTCGGTCAACGCTTCGACATCGGCATGGGCCTTGTTGTAGCTGCGTTCGGCGAGTTTCAGTTTGAACTCGGCATTGCGTACTTTGCCTTCGTTATCGGTGCTCGGTTCCGCCTTGAGCTGGGCGCGGGCGTCATTGAGCGCACGTTGCGCACTGGCTACTTCAGCTTGTTCGGGGGAGGGGCGGCTGCGCAGCATATTCATCTGTTGCTGCTTGCCGGTAATTTGCTGATTGAGCGCGGTGATTTCTTTTTCGATGGCAGCCTGTTGGCTGCGTGCATCCTGTGCATATCCGCTGCTACCGAGTGTTGCGGTCAAAAAAAACGCAACGCCGACTGCCTTCCAATTCCCCGATCCTTTCGAATTCTTGCGCGCTCTCCAATTCATAGTCACCGCTATCCTCGTTCGATACACATCCAGCGCATTTTTCGTACGCATTCAATACAAAAAGCAGCCATTGCCGCGAAAAACTCAGGAACTATGGCAGATAACCTCCTTTTGTCAAAAACGCCGCGCTGAACAGCGTTATTCAGCGATCAACGGCGCCCGCTGCGCGGATGACAAACAAGGCATGGGTCATTAGACTGGCCCGCAAATTCATAACTAGATGTAACGTCATGCCTTTATATCGCTCCCAAACACTTTCTCCGGACAAACTGCTCGTGATGGCGGCGAATCTGCTGCACAAATCGTTTCACGATGCTTCGCGCATGATGGCGAAGCGCCGTTTTCAATTGCTCGAAAGTGGCAAGGATGTTTTTCTGGTCAACGTGCGCATGGAAGATAACAGCGAATTACAGATCAACCTGCGGCTGGATCGTAGCGAGCTGCGCGGCAAACTGAATTTCAGTACGTTCCGCCAATTGATCGCGCGTCTGTTGCATGGCTTTATGCAAAAGATGCAGGCAAAAGAATCGCTGAATCCGTTCACGGATGAAGACGGTAAACGCTGGAGCTATATGATTCCCGCGATAATGAAAACCGGGCAGCAATTCGACATGATGATTTTGGGCGCAGACGTCCGTGTGCCGGGCGTGTTGACATTTGAGTTGATGTTCATCGATCCGGAGCAGTTCAAGAGGGCCGACGCGTCTGCGTGATTGCACTACGCGCGAATTCGGCGCCGGCGCGATAATCCAGTAGTGTTCACCATGCCGATCGCAATAATTCAGGGAGAGCATTCATGATCGAGACTGTCATTGAAACGGCCCGCGCCCGTGCTGGTATCGGCTCCCATATCGATATCGATCGTTTTCGCAATTTGCTGGAACTGATCGACGATGCGGTGGCGAAATATCCCGATAAACCCGTGTTCAGCAGTCTCGGACATACGCTGACATTGCGTGAACTTGATCGGCTCTCGCGCAAATTCGCCGCGTTTCTACAACAACAGCCACAATTGCAGCCGGGCGATCGCATCGCGATTCAGTTGCCGAATCTGATTCAGTATCCCGTTGCGTTATTCGGTGCAATGCGCGCAGGCATGGTCGTCGTCAATACCAACCCGCTGTACACGACGAACGAACTCGAACATCAATTAAACGATGCCGGCGTGAAAGCGCTCATCATTCTCGCCAATTTTGGCAGCACCGCGCAGAAAGTGCTGCCAAACACCAGTGTGCGATTGGTTATCGTCACGCAACTGGCCGATTTGCATCCGCCACTGAAGCGCACGTTGATCAATTTTGTTGCACGTCGCATCAAGCACATGGTGCCGCCGTTTCATATCGATGGTGCGATCGAGTTCAACGCCGCACTTGCGGCCGGCGATGTGAATGCGTTGCGCGCGGTAAATCCCGAGCCCGACGATATTGCCGTATTGCAATACACCGGCGGTACCACCGGCGTTGCGAAAGGCGCGATGTTGAGTCATCGCAATCTCGTTGCGAACACCGTGCAGGGCGCAGCAATGTTCGTGACTTATGGGTTGCGTCCGGGCAGCGAAACATTTATCGCGCCGTTGCCGCTGTACCACATTTATTCGTTTACCTTTTCGATGATCATGTTGAGCGGCGGCAATCATTGCGTGTTGATTCCCAATCCGCGCGATTTGAAAAGTCTTGTCGGCGCCATGCGTAAATATCCGTTCACCGGTTTTTGCGGATTGAATACGTTGTTCGTTGCGCTATGCCATAACGAGCAATTCAAGCAGCTCGATTTCAGCCGGATGAAGGCAACAATTTCCGGCGGCATGGCACTAACGACCGGCGCTGCGCAGCAATGGCAAAGCATCACTGGCTCCACGATTTATGAAGGCTATGGTTTGACCGAGGCCTCGCCCGTGGTGTCGATCAATCCGGGCACAAACAATCAGCCCGGCACGATCGGTCTGCCGTTGCCGTTGACCGAAATTAAAATCGTCGACGATGCGAATCACGAGTTGGCGACCAATCAGCCTGGCGAGCTTTGCGTGAAGGGTCCGCAGGTGATGCTCGGCTATTGGCAGCGCGCCGACGAAACGGCGCGCGTGCTCAGTGCGGATGGTTGGCTGCGTACCGGCGACGTGGCGCTTGTCCGCGAAGACGGATACATCAAGATCGTCGATCGATTGAAAGACATGATTGTCGTGTCGGGCTTCAAAGTGTTCCCGGGCGAGGTTGAGGATGTCGTCAGCCAGCATCCGGATGTACTTGAGTGCGCCGCGATCGGCGTTCCGGACGAGCATTCCGGCGAAGTGGTGAAAGTGTTTGTCGTGCCGCGTCGTGCCGGCGTGACCGAAGCCCAGATTCGCGAATTCTGTCACCAGCATCTAACCGGTTACAAAGTGCCGAAGCACGTCGAGTTTCGTAAAGAGCTGCCGAAATCGAATGTAGGCAAAGTGCTGCGTCGCCAGTTGCGCGATGAGACAAATCCGCCGCCTGCCTCCGCATAAATGGCCTGACGTATAATCGCGCGTCCCAGAATGTCCGGCGGTGCGCGGTTTGTCTTCTTCCAATACTCCTCCCTTCCATCGAAAACCCGCGCGCGCCAAACATAGGCCGGCGCTCGCTGAGTTAGCGCCGCCGCTGGCCGCGTTGAGGCCGGCGTTCGATCAGTGTTTGCAACGCGATCGCCATGCATTGTGGCGGCGCTGGCAAACGCTGATCGAACAATCGCAAGCCGGCAAAGATATCGATGTCGAGCTGGAAAAGCTGAACACGCAATTGCAGCGATCCTGCGCCGCAGTTGCGCAGCGGTTGCAGCTGCGTCCGGTGATCGAATATCCGGAAGATCTACCCGTTTCGTCGCATCGTGCTGAAATCAGCGCGGCGATTCGCGATCATCAGGTCGTGATCATCGCCGGCGAAACCGGTTCGGGTAAAACCACGCAAATTCCGAAAATCTGTCTTGAGCTCGGTCGTGGCGCGCGCGGCTTGATCGGTCACACGCAGCCGCGCCGTCTGGCCGCGCGCAGCGTTGCCGCGCGTATCGCCGACGAATTGCATACGCCGCTTGGCGATGCGGTGGGTTACCAGGTGCGGTTTAGCGATCAGGTTTCCGACAATACCTATATCAAGCTGATGACCGACGGCATTCTGCTCGCGGAAATTCAGCAGGACCGCTATCTCAGCCGTTACGACACCCTGATCATCGACGAAGCGCATGAGCGGAGTCTGAACATCGATTTTCTGCTGGGTTATCTGCGTCAGCTATTGCCGCGCCGACCCGATCTGAAAGTGATCGTTACCTCCGCGACGATTGATGTTCAAACGTTCTCCAGGCATTTCGGCAATGCGCCGATCATCGAAGTAGCGGGGCGTATGTTTCCGGTCGAAGTACGTTATCGACCGATAGAGGAATTGGTGGCCGAGCCGGATTTATCCGCTGCGATCGAAGCCGCGTTATTCGAATTGGCGCAGGAGCCGGGCGGGCTGTCGGGCGATGTGCTGGTGTTCCTGCCCGGCGAGCGCGAAATTCGCGAAGCCGCGTTGCAGTTGCGCAAAAGCACGTTACCGCGGCTAGGTTCTGCGTTTCTGGAAATTGTGCCGCTGTATGCGCGGCTTAGCTTGAGCGATCAACAGCGCGTGTTCGATTTATCGAAACGGCGCGGCACGCGCGTCGTGCTCGCCACCAATGTGGCGGAAACATCGCTAACGGTGCCGGGCATCCGCTACGTCATCGATAGCGGCCTCGCGCGTATCAGCCGTTACAGCGTGCGCTCGAAATTGCAGCGTCTGCCGATCGAGCCAATCGCGCGTGCGAGTGCCGAGCAGCGCAAAGGCCGTTGCGGACGTATCGGACCCGGTATTTGCGTGCGGTTATACGACGAGCCCGATTTCAATGCGCGCCCGGAATTTACCGATGCGGAAATTTTACGCACGAATCTCGCTTCCGTAATTTTGCGTTTACTTGAGTTACGTCTTGGCGGCATCGACGAATTTCCGTTTGTCGATGCGCCGGATTCGCGTCAAATCAGCGACGGCTTTCTGCTGCTCGAAGAACTGGGCGCGGTGCAGGAGCGTCGCACCCTCACCGCGACAGGAAAATTACTCGCACGTTTGCCGGTCGATCCGCGCGTCGCGCGCATGCTGGTGGCCGCCAAACAGCGTGGCAGCCTGCATGAACTGTTGATTATCGCGAGCGCATTGTCGGTACAAGACCCGCGCGAACGTCCCGTCGAAAAGCAGCAGGCCGCGGATGAATTGCATCGGCGTTTTCAGCATCCCGAGTCCGATTTTCTCGGTTATGTGAATTTATGGAATTATTTCGAACAGCAGCGACAGGCGCTGAGCCAGAATCAATTGCGCAAGCTATGCGAGCGCGAAATGTTGTCGTATCTGCGTATGCGCGAATGGCGCGATGTGCACACACAGCTGAAGCTCGCGTGCAATGAATTGGGTTTGCGCGAAAATCAGCAAGCTGCCGATTACGAAGCAGTACATCGCGCGATTCTCGCGGGTTTGTTAAGCCAGATCGCTGCGCTCGACGAGCAGCGCGAATATCTTGGTGCACGCAATCGCAAACTGCGGATTTTTCCCGGTTCATCGCAATTCAAGAAAAACCCGAAGTGGATTGTCGCGGCGGAAATTGTTGAAACCACGCAGGTGTATGCGCGTTGCGTGGCGCGTATCGATCCCGTGTGGGTGTTGGGCATCAACGACGCCTTGTTGAAGCGCAGCCACAGCGAGCCGCATTGGCACGCAAAAAGCGGTAAGGTCGTCGCGCTCGAAACGATTACGCTTTACGGCTTGGTGGTCAGCGATAAACAGCGCGTACATTTCGGCGACATTGATCCGACGCAGGCGCGCGAAATTTTTATTCGCAGCGCATTGGTCGGTGGCGACTATCGCACTAACGCGCCATTTTTAATTCATAACCGCAGCGTTGTCGGCGATATTCAGCAATTGGAAGATAAAACGCGCCGGCGCGATATTCTCGCCGACGACGAAGAGCTATTTCGTTTTTACGCCGAACGAATTCCGGCTGATATCGTCACTGCGGCGCAATTCGAGCACTGGCGAAAAAAAATCGAAGTGCAGCAGCCGCGCTTATTGTTTGTCGATCCCATGCAATTGATGCGGCATGCCGCCGAGCACGTTACCGAAGCGCAATTCCCCGACAGCATCGCCATCGGCGATGTGCAGTTCAAACTGATTTATCGATTCGAGCCCGGTCATGCGCAGGACGGCGTCAACGTCATCGTGCCGATCGCGCTGTTAAATCGTGTGCCGGAATTTCGGTTGGATTGGCTGGTGCCGGGCTTGCTGCGCGATAAATGCATCGCGCTACTTAAAACGTTACCGAAGCATTGGCGCAAACAATTCGTGCCGATTCCCGAAGCCGTCGATCGCGTGTTTGCGCAGTTGCAGCCGGTCGATCGCCCTTTACATGCGGCACTTGCCGATGCGCTTACCTCGATTCATCGCGAGCGTATCCCCGATAACGAATGGCATTTCGATCAGCTCGAAGATTTTTATCGGCCGAATTTTCGCGTGCTCGATAGCGATGGTGAATTACTTGCACAGGGGCGCGATCTCGCTGCATTAAAACAACAGTTGCAGCAGCCCATGCAACAAAGTCTGCAGCAGCAGGTGAGCAACAGTTTTCAGCGCGAAGCATTGCAGCGCTGGGATTTCGGCCAATTGCCGGAGACGTATCGATTCGAGCAAGCGGGGCAGACAATCACCGCGTATCCGGCGTTAGTCGATGAAAACGACAGCGTTGCGATTCGATTGGTCGAATCGCAACAATTAGCGCGACAAAAATCGGAACAGGGCGTTATTCGTCTGCTGCAATTGCAATCGGCATCGACATTGAAATATCTCCGTAAGGAATTGCTGCGCGGTAATACAGTCAATCTGCAACTTGCCGGTATCGATCAGCGTCGTGAAATATGGGTCGAGGATGTCATTGAAGCGAGCTATCGCGAAGTGTTCATCAACGGTCGCGAATTGCCGCGCGATCAGGCGCAGTTCGAGCAGTGTTTGCAGCAGGGCATCAATACCGTCACGTCGATTGCGCAACGCCATGTAGCGTTGCTGCAAACCGTTGCGGAAGGTTACGCACAAATTCGCAAACAGCGTCGTCAAGGCAGCGAATTGGCGTGGCTACCCGTATTCGAGGATATCGATCAACAATTGGCAATATTGTTTAAGCCACGTTTCATCGTCGATACGCCCTGGCAATGGTTGCAGCACTATCCACGCTATTTACAGGCCATTGTGCAGCGTCTGGAAAAACTGCGCGGGTTTTTTCAGCGCGACCGCGAGCTGAACCGCGAGCTGATGCCATTACAGCGACAATTGCAGGATATGTTGCAACGCAAACCCGATGCGATGACGCAGTGCGATGTGTTAATTCGTTATCGCTGGTTGCTCGAAGAATTGCGCGTATCGATGTTCGCGCAAACGCTGGGAACGATCGAGCCGGTGTCGGCGAAAAGATTGCGCGATTTGTGGCTTCAGGTACGCGAGCAATGTGGATAGGCACGGCAATTTCTAAAACGTCGGCTTTTTCGTTATAGTCCCGTTCAATTGTTTTTAATGGCGTTAATTGATGGAGTAAACGCGTGAAAATAGGGCTCAGATCTTTAACGTTCGCAGCTGTTATCTTTTCGTCGTTGGCGAGCGCCGCCCCCGACGAGGCAGCTAATCCCGATCCGTGGGAGCCGTTGAACCGCAAAATATATGTGTTTAACGATTATGCCGACCGGTACGCGCTAAAACCGTTGGCGAAGGGTTACCAGGCAGTCACGCCACAATTTGTCGAGGATGGCATTCACAACGTGTATGCGAATCTCGGCGAAGTGAGCACGTTTCTGAATAGTTTGCTGCAAGCCAAATTTAAAAATAGCGCGGAGACCGGCGGGCGTTTCCTGGTAAATACGACGGTGGGCTTGGTCGGTTTTTTTGATGTGGCGTCGAAGATGGGCCTTGAGCAGCATAACGAGGACTTCGGTCAAACACTCGGTTATTGGGGTGTTCATGCGGGACCCTACTTGATGGTGCCATTGCTGGGCCCAAGGACATTACGCGATGGTTTCGGATCGGTAGCCGATTCCTATTCCGATCCATTGCCCTATGCGGTCGATCATGTCCCGACGCGCAATCAGCTACTCGCGGTTCGGGTGATCGATACTCGCGCCCAGTTGCTCCGTGCCGAGGAGCTGATCAGCGGTGATCGCTACATCTTTTTGCGCGATGCCTATCTGCAGCGACGCCAGTTCCTGATCAATGACGGTGCGGTTTCGGATACATTCGGCAGCGATGATTTTGAGTACGGTGACGATATGCCCGCCAGCGATTCGACATCCAGCGAGCAAAAGCCGTCGGAGTAGAGCGATTGGAGCGACGGGGGATTAAATAAAAAGGGCGCCTAAGCGCCCTTTTTATTTAATGACGATCTGTCATTCGTGGATGGCGTTGAGTGATAAGCCAAGGATGTAACCGGACGGGTTCACCGGATCGACGCGAACCACTTCGCCGGTAGCTTTAAACGGCAACAGCTTGTCCCCATCCTGATCAATGAATATTTCGACCATCGTACCCAATGCCAATGCACGATCAGACTGAATCAGCACGCCAGAGCCGCTAAGATCCTTACAACGTGCAAGGAATTTATCGCCGCCGGCCTCGATCTGGATCGGGGTGTTGATTTTCATGCGAATGAAGTTTCGCTTTTCACTATAAGCGCGGTGCTCCAAAACCATTGCAGGCTCCTCCGGCGATATTGTTATCGGGCTTTGTCGGCTAAGAATAGCCGTCGTGTTCGACCTCTACCAGTGACAGTTATCACATCCTGAAGCCACTAATGCGCCAGGACTCAACCTCTTGCAACTGCCGGAGCAAGGGTTTAACGTTGCCGCCTCGATTAATAGGTACTCAACCCACCCATGTTGCAGGTGCTGTTGAAAGGTCAAAATCATGGATCGTGAGCGTCATCGCCTGCTGGTGATCGACGATGACATTGCGGTTCGCGATAGCATCGTAATGTATCTGCAAGAGCTCGGGTACATCGTCGATCAGGCCCGAGACGGCAGCGAAGGGTTGGCGTTATTTCGTAAGAACACTCCCGACGTTGTTCTTCTCGATCTAAAAATGCCAGCCGTCGATGGCTTGCATGTCCTCAAGGCTTTGAGCCGCGATCCATCGGATGTGCCGGTTATCGTCGTTTCCGGTTCCGGCGTTATGACCGATGTGGTGGAAGCGTTGCGGTATGGCGCCAGCGATTATCTGATCAAGCCCATTACCGACCTCGAAGTACTCAAGCATTCGATTTCGCGCTGCCTTGAGCAGAATCGTCTACAGCGCGAGAACACCCGTTACCGTCAAAAGCTGGAAGAAGCCAATCGCGAACTGCGGCAGAGCCTGAGCGTGCTGCAGCAAGACCAGCAAGCCGGCCGCCATGTGCAGATGAAAATGCTGCCAGCGCGTCCGCTTTCGATCGGCGATTACCATCTGAGTCACCGAATATTTCCGTCGCTGTTTCTCAGCGGAGATTTCGTCGATTACTTTACGGTGGGCGATCGTCACGTCGTGTTTTTTATCGCCGATGTTTCTGGTCATGGCGCTTCATCGGCGTTTTTGACCGTGCTGATGAAAAATCTGTTTGCGCGCAAGCGCAGCGATTTCGGCCATTGGCTCGATCAAACCATTTTGTCGCCGGCCGCGATGCTGGCTCAAGCCAATCGCGAATTGCTTGCGACCGAAGTGGGAAAGCACGTCACAGCCTGTGTGGCTGCGCTGGATATACGTACTAATACGCTGCTGTATAGCGTTGCCGGGCATCTGCCCGCGCCTATACTCTGGTCGGCGGAGGGTTGCCGTTATCTGACAGGCGACAATCCTCCTGTGGGCTTATTCGAGGATGCCGAATACGCCGAAGAGCGAATCGAATTACCGTCCCGTTTCGCGCTTACCCTGTTTTCGGACGGTATTCTGGAAACAATTGCCGCGGATGGTCTCCTGGCGAAAGAGCAGCTGCTGTTGAGCAAGCTCGCCGCCGGTTACGAATCGATGGATGGCGTGGTCGACACACTTCAATTACAGAGTGTGCAGGATGCGCCCGACGACATCGCGGTATTACTGGTTTCCAAGGGTTGAGCTAATGCAGTCTGGCAAGATTCTTGTCGCCCACGAGGGCGGCGCCTTTGTAATCAAACTGATTGGCGATGTGCGTCTGACGTTCTGTACTGCGCTGGACGATTATTTCGAGCGCATGTTCACTTCACCCGATTTCGCCAGTGTGATTATCGATTTATGTCGAGCGGAAAATATCGACAGTACAACGTTGGGGCAGCTGGCCAAACTCGCGCTGACTGCCAAGCGCAAACATCATCTAACCCCCGTTGTGCTTTCTACCAATCCCAATATCACGCGAATTTTGCAGTCGATGGGTTTCGATCGTGTTTTCGATATTCGTCAGGACGTGCCGCACACCGAGGCTGATCTGGGCGAGCTTCCGATTGTGTCCGAAAGCGAAAGCGGAGTGCGTGATCGCGTACTTGAGGCCCACCGAGTATTGATGGGGATGAGCGATAGTAACCGCGCCCAATTTCAAGAGCTGGTTTGCGCGCTTGAATCTACTCGCTAAGCGCCTTTACGTGCGGCAATTTCCAGTTTCGCCTTAATGTAGAGGGCGTGTGGAAGATAAATCAATTCAGCAATCTTGCTGATTAAATGACTCTCGTATTTATCGATATTGCCGTCGGCAAATGCGACTCGCCATAAACCACATACCAATAAATATTTTTCTTCTTCATTGCAACGTTCGTTGACGATACTCGTGAACTCATACAACGATGTTGATGAGGCGTTAGCTGATTCCGCTTCGTCAATTATTTCTGCCAACGCGGCATCGTCAAGCTCGAATGTATTTCGAATCGCACCGATCATCGCCTGTTGTTCGCGCGGATCGCGATTAAAATCGGCTTTGCATAATTCGATCATAAGCGCCGCGGCGGCAAGTTCGAGCTTGCGCGGATTTTTTGTACGGTGACGGTCATTGCCGGCAAATAGATTTTTAAACTTCTCCAGCATTATTGGCCGCTCAATTGACGCTCAAGCGTGATCTGATCTTCAGCAAACTTACGAATGCCCTCGGCTAGCTTTTCTGTTGCCATGGCATCGTCGTTTAACGTAAAGCGAAAGCGCGCTTCATCTTCATGCTGTAGCGGAATTGCTGCTCCCGTATTCGCGGGATCAAGCTTGCGTTGCAATTGGCCGTTATCGTTAGCGAGTTCTTCGAGTAATTGCGGACTGATCGTCAGGCGGTCGCAGCCAGCTAGCTGCTCGATCTCGCCGATGTTGCGGAAGCTGGCGCCCATCACAATCGTTTTATAACCATGCTGTTTGTAATAGTTGAAGATACGCGTTACGGAAACAACGCCAGGATCTTCAGCGGGCGCATAGTGTGTCCTGCCTGTTGCTTTCAAATACCAGTCGAGAATGCGTCCGACAAATGGCGAAATCAAAGTAATACCGGCATCAGCACATGCCGCTGCCTGCGAGAAGCTGAACAGCAGTGTTAAATTGCAATTGATGGATTCTTTTTCCAAAATTTCCGCAGCGCGGATACCTTCCCATGTGGATGCGGTTTTTATAAGTACTCGCTCGCGGCCAACACCTGCCTGTTCGTAAAGATCAATTAAGCGCCGAGCTTTTTCAATTGTTGCACGCGTATCGAACGATAATCGCGCATCGACTTCGGTTGAAATGCGGCCGGGTATCGACTGCAAAATTTCGCAGCCGATAGCAACAGCGAGCTTGTCGACACAGGCGCTCAACTGCTGTGCATTACTGCCCGATTGGCGATTGGCCCACGCGCGCGATTCTTCAACCAATTTGCTGTAGCCCGGCAAGGTCGCAGCTTTCAGCAATAACGAGGGATTGGTGGTGGCGTCGAGCGGATGAAAGCGACGGATCGCATCAATATCGCCAGTATCGGCAACGACGGCGGTGAATTGTTTGAGTTGTTCAAGCTTGTTCATGAGTATTCCATCGATTGCGAGACGAGAAATATTAACCGGAAAAAGTATTCGTCGATAGCGTGGCGGAGTGACGCTCGATTTCGTTCAGGGCAGCGTAAAGCACTGAGCAATCGGCGCCTGGTCGAGGCGCTTTTTCACTTAAAATACGGCGGAATTGCCGCGCACCGGGAAGGCCCTGATATAACCCCAAAATATGACGCGTTATCGAATGTAGTGTATTGCCTGCACTTAATTCGCGTTCGATATAGGGGAGTAATTCCGCCATCGAGTCCGCGCGCGTTTTAATGGGTGCGTTCGCATCAAAAAATTCGCGATCGACAGCGCTCAATAGATAGGGGAGATGATAAGCGCTGCGTCCGAGCATCACGCCATCGACGTGACGCAAATGTTCGTGGCATGCGCTCAGATCATTAATGCCGCCGTTGATAACAATCGTCAAATGTGGAAATTCTTGTTTGATTCGATAAACATCTTGATATCGCAGTGGTGGAATTTCGCGATTTTCTTTTGGGCTTAATCCACTGAGCCAAGCTTTGCGTGCATGCACGATAAAAACATTACAACCGGTCGCTGCCACCACATCGATAAATTGAGCCATTGCTTCGTAACTATCGATATCGTCGATGCCGATCCGATGTTTGATGGTGACGGGAATTGAACACGCATCCTGCATGGCTTTAATGCAGTCGGCGACTAATGGAGGTTTCGCCATTAGGCATGCGCCGAATGCACCGTTGCGCACTCGATCGGATGGACATCCGCAATTTAAATTTACTTCGTCGTAACCATGCGTCTCCGCCATTTTTGCGCACGCTGCTAAATCCGCTGGATTGCTGCCGCCAAGTTGTAGCGCGATGGGGTGTTCACGTTCGTCGAAGCGTAAAAAACGTGACGCATCACCGCGCATCAATGCCCCGGTGGTAATCATTTCGGTGTATAACAACGCGCGATCGCTCAACGTACGCCAAAAATATCGGCAATGCCTATCGCTCCAATCCAGCATCGGGGCAATACAGAAGCGGTGAGATAATTTTTTTTCCATAAGTTCACTAAAAAATTCAAATTTTCTCGAAGATAATTAGGTATAAAAATTTATGTTGAATAGATCACATATGTGGACATTACCTATAACGCATTTTCCAGTCGCCTTCCACACTATGGATGAGCTGTCGGGCACGCCCCGGAGAAGACGCGGAGGAAAGGGATTCGTCCATTTTTATTCACTGTTACATGCGAGAATTTAATATGTACAAATCGATTACCTTCGGAATTTTGGCAAGTCTGGCAACGGCTTTCAGCATGCAGGCATCCGCAGACCTGGTACTCAACGGCGTAACCTACGTGCGTTACTCCGGCACTGGCACCAAATGTCCGGACGGCAGCACTGTATTGCGCTACAACAGATCGTCTTGGTGTAAAGCGTACAAAGCAAAAGTCGGTTGGACTATTCCGACGACTCGCGCAAATGGTAAAGCATTGCCGATAAGCGAGTTGAAGGGCTATCAGGTTTATTGGACCCGCGAGAGTGATAAAAGTACCGGTACCATTAACGTGAACAAGTCGACCGCTATCTCCACCGTAATGAACACAGCTGTCCCCGGTACATATTACTTTGCTATTTCCGCAATCGATACCGCAGGTTTGAAAAGCACGTTATCTCCCGTAGTGACTGCACGCTTAGGAAGATAATTAACAGCTTGGTAGTCCGGCGCGTAGATGCTTTAGCATTTACGCGTCAATGTTTAAGTCCTCCCTAAATAATTACTCAGCAATCCGAATTCACTCGCCATCTCGTCCAGTGCTCCGTGTACTGTTCGCAGTGAACTTTAAGCTCGGTAGCAATACTTCATCGTCAAGACTGAGCTGATATTTTGTCGGCATCCGATCCAGTCAGTTACAACAGCTTGTTGCTATCTCCGGGTTCGATGAAAAATAGTGGCGGATTGCGCGAGATAGCCGTTCTACGATCACTGTCGAATCAGAATGATCAAAGCGCGCGCGACGATTTAAATTCGGTTGTGATATGCCGTTTGCCGACTATGCATGGTGGTGCAGCGTGAGAAAATCGCTCTAAATCCGTATAATCGCCGGCCTCTCAGCGCTCACGATAGGATCACCATGACCGTTCGCACTCGCATTGCGCCATCACCCACCGGCGATCCACATGTCGGCACCGCGTATATCGCGCTGTTCAATCTGTGTTTCGCACGCAGCCACGGCGGTCAGTTTATTTTGCGGATCGAGGATACCGATCGCGTGCGTTCTACTCCCGAGTCCGAGAAGGCGATTCTGGATTCGCTGCGCTGGCTTGGTCTCGATTGGGACGAGGGCCCGGATATCGGCGGCCCCCATGGTCCGTATCGTCAAAGCGAGCGCGGCGATATTTATCGTGAACATTGCGATCAATTACTCGATAAAGGACATGCATTTCGCTGTTTTTGTAGCAGCGAGCGTCTCGATAAATTGCGCGCCGAGCAAATGGCTAATCAGCAACCGGTTGGTTACGACGGTCATTGCTTGCATTTGACGCAAGAGCAAATTGCCGCACGACTCGAAGCCAACGATTCGCACGTGATCCGCATGAAGGTGCCGCGCGAAGGTACATGCACGGTTAATGATTTATTGCGCGGTCCCATCGAAATCGAATGGGTGCAGGTCGATATGCAGGTGTTGTTGAAGGCGGATGGAATGCCGACCTATCACCTCGCGAATGTGGTCGACGATCATCTGATGGAGATCACGCACGTTATTCGTGGCGAGGAGTGGATCAGTTCCGCGCCGAAACACAAATTGTTGTACGAGTATTTCGGTTGGCAGATGCCGCAGCTATGTCATTTGCCGCTGTTGCGCAATCCGGATAAGAGCAAACTCAGCAAACGTAAAAATCCCACCAGTATTATGTATTACCAGCGGATGGGTTTTTTGCCGGAAGCATTGTTGAACTATCTCGGTCGTATGGGTTGGTCGATGCCCGACGAGCGCGAAAAATTTACGCTCGAAGAGATGCAGCAGGAGTTCGATATTCAGCGAGTGAGTCTCGGTGGTCCAATTTTCGATCTGGAAAAACTGCGCTGGTTGAATGGCGCCTGGATTCGCGAAAATTTATCGCCGGAACAGCTTGCCGATCGCCTGCATGCGTGGGCATTCAATCGCGAAAATCTTCTGAAAATTTTACCGCTCGCACAAACACGCATCGAAACGTTGAGCGATTTCGCGCCGCTCGCCAGCTTTTTTGTTTCTGGCGCATTGCCCATCCAGGAATCGGATTTCTTCGACAAGGATAGCGATAAAGATGCCATCGCGAAGATTCTGCAATTCGTTCTATGGCGATTGGAAGCATTAAGTGACTGGCAGCGCGACCGCATTTTCGACGAGGTGAGTAAAATCGCGAGCGGTCTGAATTTGAAAATCAAGGCGTGCATGGGGCCGCTATTCGTCGCAATTTCGGGAAGCCGTAGTTCTGTCTCGGTAATCGACGCAATGGCGATCATCGGTCCGGATATGACGCGCGCTCGGCTACGTCATGCCGTAGATGTGCTGGGGGGCATCAGCAAGAAGCGCACGAAAGAGCTGGAGAAGGAATACGCCGAGTTGTCGCGCGCGACACTGGTAAATGAAGGCGTCGTGTAGAGTTGTTGACACTCGGAGGGGTGCTCTTTATGATGCGCACCTCCGCGAATTCGGGGCTATAGCTCAGCTGGGAGAGCGCTACAATGGCATTGTAGAGGTCAGCGGTTCGATCCCGCTTAGCTCCACCATTTAACACGCAGTACCGTCCAAGAAAGTTAAAAAACCCGCAGAAATGCGGGTTTTTTGTTTGTACCTCGTCAACGGAGTTATTTTGTCTGGGCATCAAAACTCTGCCCAGTCACTCCTTTGCTGTCTTCGCCGATCAAATACAAATAAGCCGCCATGATTTGTTCCGGTAGCGGATTTACCGATGGTAATTCAGCGGGGTAGGCCATGCGGCGCATTGCGGTATTCGTCGCGCCAGGATTAATACAATTCACGCGAATATTCGACGTCGTGTCGAGTTCGTCGGCGAGGATTTGCGAAAGCGCTTCGGTGCCGAATTTCGAAACGGCGTAGGCTCCCCAAAATGCGCGGCCTTTGCGACCGACACCGGAGGATGTGAGCAGCAGCGATGCGTCGTCGCTTTTCTGCAGCAGTGGTATTAGTGCTTTCGTCAACATGAATTGCGAAGTGAGATTGACGTTCAACACATCATTCCAATCGGAAGGACTCGTATCGAGAATGCTTTTGCGTTGACCGAGAATGCTTGCGTTATGCAGTAAGCCATCGAGTCGGCCGAACTCCTTGTCGAGCGCATCGTGCATGGTTTCGTAATCTTGCATGGTCGCGCCGCCTAGCTTCAGCGGATAAATTGCTGGCTGCGAACACTTCTCTCCATGTGCCGTTACAGTGTTTTCAATTTCATCGTAAACCGCTTCGAGCTTGGCGATGGTTTTACCTAACAGAATGACTGTGGCGCCATGCTTTGCGAAGCTGATCGCCGCTGCGCGGCCAATGCCGTCGCCCGCACCAGTGACGAGAATAATGCGATCGCGCAGCAAGTCGGCGGCAGGTGCGTAGTGCTCGGGAATTCGAGAAATCATCAATAAATCCAGTTCTGCAAAATCGGAATAATCTGATCTGCGCGATGCACGATGAAATCGGCGCCCCACGTTTCGCAGGGATCATCGCTGTGCACGTAACCATAGGTGCAGGCAATCGATGGCATCTGTGCATTGCGCGCCGATTCAATATCGCGGCGATGATCGCCGACGTAAATTGTTTCGTTCACGCCCGCACCGATTTTCTCGCACGCAAGATACAGCGCTTCCGGATGGGGTTTGCGATCGCGCACATGATCGGGGCACACGAGCACGGCGCATCGCTCGGCAAGATTCAATGCTGTGAGTAACGGTTCCGCGAACGCGCACGGTTTATTGGTGACGATGCCCCACTGCATGTTTTCGTTTTCGATGTGTTTCAGCAGCGACTCGATGCCGGGAAACAGCTGTGAGTGATCGGCGATATGATCGGTGTACAGCGCCAACAACTCCTGCCGCAATGATTCGAAACGTGGATCATCCTCGGCGCATTTAAATGCTGTCTTGATCATGCCGCGCGCACCATCGGATACGCAGCGGCGAAATTCTTCATAGCTGATCGGCGGGCAATTATGCGTGATCAGCATTTGCGCAATCAGTGCGTGAAAATCCGGTGCGGTGTCGATCAGTGTACCGTCGAGGTCGAACAGCACGGCTTTTAATGGAGCGGATTCTAACATCGAAAATCAGCCTGGTTTTTTCGCGTGCAATAGATAATTCACGCTGATGTCGCGCGCGTGCAGGCGATAGGTTTTGGTCAGCGGGTTGTATTGCATGCCGGATATATCGAGCAATTCGAGATTTGCGTTTCGCAACCATTCGGCCAGCTCGGACGGGCGAATGAATTTTGCGTAATCATGCGTACCTTTTGGCAAAAGATTCAGTACGTATTCGGCGCCGATGATCGCGAACAAATACGATTTTGGATTGCGATTCAGCGTCGAGAAATACAGCGAGCCGCCGGGTTTGCACAAAGTTGCACACGCGCTGATGATCGATTGCGGATCGGGCACGTGTTCGAGCATCTCCATGCAGGTGACGATGTCGTATTGCGCGGGTTGTTCGGCAGCGAGCGCTTCGGCAGTGATGTGGCGGTAATTGACGTTTACACCCGATTCAAGTTGATGCAGGCGCGCCACCGCGAGCGGTGCTTCGCCCATGTCGATACCAGTGACGGTTGCACCGCGGATCGCCATCGCTTCGGCGAGAATACCGCCGCCGCAGCCGACATCGAGCAATTGCTTTCCGGCCACTGGCGAGCGCTCATCGATGTAGTTCGCACGAAGCGGATTGATATCGTGCAGCGCTTTGAATTCGCTGTTGCGATCCCACCAGCGATGCGCGAGTTGTTCGAATTTTGCGATTTCCGCGCGGTCGACGTTGTCGTGCTGATTAAAACTGTGCGTAGTCGTCATAGCGGTAACTCCGTTTTCAGCGCGCGATTTTTTGCTGCCAATGCAGCACGCGCGTTTTTAAATCATCGAGATTGATCGTCGTTGGCTGGCGATTTTCCAGCATCAGTTTGCCGTGAACCCAGCTGTGCGTAACGCGTGCACCGGTATTGGTATACGCGAGCTGCGAAATCGGATTGAACAGCGGTTGATTTTCGATCGAGCTGAAATCGATTGCGATGACATCGGCGAATTTGCCGGGCTCCAGCGTGCCGATGCAATGGTCGAGTCCGAGCGCTTTCGCGCCGTTGATCGTCGCCATTTGCAATGCAGCGTGCGCAGGCAGCGCTGTGGCATCGTTGGCGATGGCTTTTGCCAGCAGCGCGGCGATGCGCATTTCGGCAAATAAATCGAGATCGTTATTGCTGGCGGCGCCGTCGCTACCCAGCGCGACATTGATACCGGTATTCAGCAGTTTTTGGACCGGGCAGAAGCCGCTGGCGAGTTTCAGATTCGATTCGGGGCAATGCACGACATGGCAGTTATTGCGTGCAAGCAATTCGATATCGTCGTCATTCAGCGCGGTCGCATGCACGCATTGTGTCCGTGGGCCGAGCAGCCCAAGGCGCTGCAATCGCGCGAGTGGACGTTCGCCCGATGACGCGAGCGCGTCGTCGACCTCGTGCTGCGTTTCGTGCACATGAATTTGAATGGCGCAGTCGAGTTCTGCGGCAAGCGTGACGATTCGCTTTAATGGCGCATCGTCGAGTGTGTAAGTGGCGTGCGGACCAAAGCCGATGCTGATCAAATCGTGATGCTTGAAATCGTCACGGACGATCAGGCCTTTGTGAATGTAGTCGTCTGCATCGCGTGCCCACGCAGTAGGAAAGCCGATTACCGGAAGGTGGATTTGCGCCCGCATGCCCACCTCGTGGGCTGTCTGGGCAACGATGTCGGGGAAGAAATACATATCGCTGAAGCAGGTGGTGCCACTGCGCAGCATTTCGGCGATCGCGAGCGTGGTGCCATCGCGCACGAACTCTTCGCTGACGAAGCGGCCTTCGATCGGCCAGATATGATCGTTCAGCCATTCGTGCAGCGGTGCGTCATCGACATAGCCGCGCAGCAGTGCCATGGCGGCGTGACCGTGCGCGTTGACCAATCCTGGCATCAGCACCGAATCGCCGAGTTCGACACGATGCTCGCATGGAATCTGCCGCGCCTGTGCTTCAGGCAACAGCGCCGCGATGCGATTGTCCGCGATCACCAGCGCATGGTGTTCGAGCACAAGATTGCTCGGCGTGATTGGAACGATCCAGTGCGCGAATAGAATGGTATCGGCGCGAGCCGGCAGCGATGGGGTCGACAAGGCTGATTTCCGCTGATTTAAACGAGCCGGCAGTATACCCGCAAACATGTGTAGAGGCAGGATTTAAGCTGTCGGTAGAGCATTGATTTATGGTACGATTCCGCGCTTTCTGACGCGCCCATCGCGGCGTCGACAACGCGCATTACAGCCGCCTCCGGCTTCGAACCGATAACAAGGAATTGCCGTACCCATGGGTGAAATCGCTAAAGAAATCCTGCCGGTCAATATCGAAGACGAACTGAAACAGTCCTACCTCGACTATGCGATGAGCGTCATCGTCGGTCGCGCGTTGCCGGATGTGCGCGATGGCTTGAAGCCAGTGCACCGCCGCGTGCTCTACGCGATGAGCGAGCTGAGCAATGACTGGAACAAGGCGTACAAAAAATCGGCGCGTATCGTCGGCGACGTGATCGGTAAATATCACCCGCACGGCGATTCGGCGGTGTACGACACCATCGTTCGCATGGCGCAGCCGTTCTCGCTGCGCTACATGCTGGTCGACGGACAGGGGAACTTCGGTTCGATCGATGGCGATTTCGCCGCGGCGATGCGATACACCGAAATCCGGATGCGCAAAATCTCCCACGAATTGCTCGCCGATCTCGATAAAGAAACGGTCGATTGGGTGCCGAACTACGACGGCACCGAAAAAATTCCGGAAGTCATGCCGACGAAAATACCGAACCTGTTGATCAATGGATCGACCGGTATCGCGGTGGGCATGGCGACGAATATCCCGCCGCACAATTTGCGCGAAGTGGTGCTCGGATGTCTGGCGCTGATCGATAACCCGGATATCAGCATCGACGAGCTGATGACATTCATTCCCGGTCCCGATTTTCCGACTGCGGCAATCATCAATGGCCGTGCCGGCATCGTCGAAGCCTATCGCACCGGTCGCGGTCGCATTTATGTGCGCGCTCGCGCGGTGGTCGAAACCGATGAAAAAACGCATCGCGAAACCATCATCGTCAGCGAGCTGCCGTATCAGGTAAACAAGGCGCGGCTGATCGAAAAAATCGCCGAGCTGGTGAAAGAGAAAAAGCTCGAAGGCATTTCCGAATTGCGCGACGAATCCGATAAGGATGGTTTGCGCGTCGTCATCGAAATCAAGCGCGGTGAAATGGGCGAAGTGGTGCTCAACAATCTGTACGCGCAGACGCAGATGGAAAGCGTGTTCGGCATCAATATGGTCGCGCTGGTCGATCGCCAGCCGAAACTGCTGAATCTGAAAGACATGCTCGAAGCCTTCGTGCGTCATCGCCGCGAAGTGGTGACGCGCAGAACGGTTTACTTGTTGCGCAAAGCGCGCGAGCGCGGCCATATTCTCGAAGGCCTCGCGATTGCGATTGCAAATATCGATCCGGTCATCGAGCTGATCAAAGCGTCGGCGACGACGCAGGAAGCGCGCGAAAAACTGCTCGCCGAACCGTGGTCGCCCGGCGATGTGTCGGGCATGCTCGAGCGCGCTGGCGCCGATGCGTGTCGTCCCGATGGCCTTCCTGCCGAGATGGGCATGCACGGCGGTGCGTATTACTTATCGCCCGATCAAGTGCAGGCGATTCTCGATTTGCGTTTGCAAAAGCTGACCGGCCTCGAACACGAAAAACTGATCGAGGAATATCAGGAAAAGCTGCTGGAAATTGCCGAATACCTGAGCATTCTTGCCGATCCGGAAAAATTGAAAGCGGTCATTCGCGGCGAACTCGAACAAGTAGTTGCCGAATACGGTGACGACCGCCGCAGCGAAATCACCACCTCCCAGCTCGACCTGTCGATCGAGGATCTGATTGCCGAAGAAGATCGCGTTGTCACCATTTCGCACGGCGGTTATGCGAAAACGCAGCCGCTTGGCGACTATCAGGCGCAGCGCCGTGGCGGCATGGGCAAATCGGCGACTGCGGTGAAGGACGAGGATTTCGTCGAGCATCTGCTGATTACCAGCTCGCACGACACAATTTTGTGCTTCACCAATTTGGGCAAAGTGTATTGGCTCAAGGTGTATCAAATTCCGGTGGCGGGGCGCGGTTCGCGCGGGCGTCCGATGGTGAATCTGCTGTCGCTCGATGAAGGCGAGCGCGTCACATCGATTTTGCCGGTACGCGAATATCTCGCCGATCATTTCATCTTCATGGCGACCGCAAACGGCACCGTGAAAAAAACACCGCTCACCGAATTCTCGCGCCAGCGCAGCGTCGGGTTGCGGGCGCTCGAACTCGACGAAGGCGATGTGCTGATCGGCACTGCAATCACCGATGGCAATCGCGAAGTGATGTTGTTCAGCAGCGCGAACAAAGCGGTGCGTTTCCGCGAAGACGAAGTGCGCGCGATGGGTCGCACGGCGCGCGGTGTGCGCGGTATTCGTCTCGCCGACGGCCAGAAATTGATTTCGCTGATCATTCCGCAAGAGGGCGGCAAGGTCTTGACGGTCAGCGAAAACGGTTACGGCAAACGCACCGACGCGAGCGATTTTCCCACCAAAGGCCGTGGCACGATGGGTGTGATCGCGATGCAGATCAGCGAGCGTAACGGCGGTCTCGCGGGCGCTGTGCAAGTATTTGAAGGCGACGAACTGATGCTGATTTCCGATCAGGGCACACTCGTCCGCACGCGCACCACCGAGATTTCCGAACTGAGCCGCAATACACAAGGTGTGCGGATTATTCGCTTGAAAGAAGGCGAGAAACTGGTTGGCATCGAACGTGTTGCCGAACCGGAAGAACCTCTCGTCGAAGCAGACGCTACCGAAGAGTAATTTCTAACAGTTTTGTTTAGGTGTTAAAGCCATGACGCGTAAATACAATTTTTGTGCTGGTCCTGCTGCGCTTCCTGAGACTGTGCTGGAGCGGGCCAAGGCTGAATTATCCGATTGGCACGGCAAGGGCCTGTCGGTAATGGAAATGAGCCATCGCTCGAAGGAATTCGTTGAAATCGCGGCAACCGCTGAAAAAGACTTTCGCGATCTGCTGAATATTTCCGACGATTACGCCGTGCTGTTTTTGCAAGGTGGCGCGAGCCAGCAATTCGCATCGATTCCGTTGAATCTGCTCGGGTCGAATGAAGTCGCGGATTACGTCAATACCGGGCAATGGTCAACCAAGGCAATTAAGGAAGCCAAGCGCTACGGCAAAGTGAATGTCGTCGCAAGCAGCGAGGAAACGAATTTTTCGACGATCCCTGCATTCGACACGTGGAAGCTCAGCGATAACGCCGCTTATTTGCATTACACCCCGAACGAAACGATCGGAGGTCTGGAGTTTTTCTGGACGCCGAAAGTCAAAGCGCCGCTGGTCGTCGATATGTCGTCGACCATTTTGTCGCGCCCGATCAATGTCAGCGATTACGGTTTGATTTACGCCGGTGCGCAAAAAAATATCGGCCCGGCTGGTTTGACCATCGTTGTTGTGCGTAAAGATCTGCTCGGCAAAGCCCAATCGATTTGCCCAACCATGCTCGATTACAAAATCGCCGCGGAAAACGATTCGATGTACAACACGCCACCGACATTTGCGTGGTATCTCGCCGGTCTCGTTTTTCAATGGCTGAAAGATCTGGGCGGCCTCGCCGGGATGGAAAAAATTAATCGCCGGAAAGCGGAAAAACTGTACTCCTACATCGACGATAGCGGTTTTTATCGCAACCCCGTTGAAGTCCAGAGCCGCTCGACAATGAACGTGCCCTTCGTGCTCGCCGATGAAAAATTCGATAAACCATTTCTTGCCGGCGCGAACGAAGCCGGTCTGCTCAATCTGGCGGGCCATCGCTCGGTTGGCGGCATGCGCGCGAGCATCTATAACGCGGTGCCCGAGGCGGCGGTCGATGCATTGATCGCGTACATGAAAGATTTCGCGCGGCAGAACGGTTGATATGAGCAATCCGGAACTCGACAAGCTGCGTCAGCAAATCGATTCGGTTGATGCGCAGATTCAGGAATTACTGACGCAGCGTGCATTGCATGCGCAAAAAGTTGCCGAAGTAAAACTTCACGAGTTCGAACAGCAAAACGGCAAAGCCGATCCTTCGCAGGTGATGTTTTATCGGCCCGAGCGCGAAGCTCAGGTGTTGCGTCGAGTCATGGAGCGCAACAAAGGGCCGCTCGATTCGAAAGCTGTCGCACATATTTTCCGTGAAATCATGTCGGCATGCCTCGCACTGGAAAAGCCGATTGAAGTCGCCTATTTCGGTCCGGCTGGCAGCTTCACTAATGCCGCTGCGCTGAAACATTTCGGCCATTCGGTGATTGCATTACCGCAGTCGAGTATCGCCACGGTATTCGCGCAAGTTGAGTCGGGTCAGTGTCAATACGGCGTGGTGCCGGTTGAAAACTCGACCGAGGGCATGGTCAATCACACGCTCGATAATTTTATTAATTCGCCACTGAAAATTTGTGGCGAAGTCGAACTGCGGATCAATTTGCATTTGCTTACCAACGGTCGCACTGACGCGAGGTCGGTGAAAAAAATCTGTGCGCATCCGCAGGCGCTCGCGCAAGCGCGCAATTGGCTCGACAACAATTGGGCGCATGTTGCGATCGAGCCGGTTAGCAATAACGCAGAAGCCGCGCGCTTGGCGGCAGAGAACGACGGCATAGCCGCTGTTGCGGGCGATCTCGCCGCGGAGCAATACGGCTTGCTCAAGCTCGCAGAAAATATCGAAGACTACGCGAACAATACGACACGTTTTTTAATCGTGGCGCGGGAAGATGTGCCTGCCAGCGGCAGCGACAAAACCTCGGTGATTGTGTCGATGCACAACAAGCCGGGCGCTTTATTCAGATTGTTAGAACCGTTCGATCGCGAAGACATCATGCTGACGCGGATCGATACCCGCCCATCGCGCACTGAAAATTGGGCGTATTTATTTTTCATCGAATTCGAAGGTCATCGGCACGATGACAAAATCAGCAAAATTCTCGCCGAGCTTGAAGAGAAATCGGTGATGCTGAAGCTGCTGGGGTCCTATCCGCGAGCGGTGATATAGAGCCAGCGGTGATATGGGCGCGCAGTTATCTGATTTCCTTTCCTCAGATAGGAAGAAAGGAGCAAACATTTCGGAGAATGAATTTTGAGTTGCGATTTCTTGGCGCTCGCCAACGCAGGAATTCAACGGTTGAGCCCCTATCAAGCGGGCAAGCCGATCGAGGAGTTACAGCGCGAGCTGGGGCTCAGCGATATCGTGAAGCTCGCCAGTAACGAAAATCCGCTCGGCCCATCGCATGCCGTGCTCGATGCTTGCGCAAAAGCGGCGCGTGAAATTACGTTGTATCCGGATGCGAATGGTTTTGCGTTAAAGCGTGCGATTGCGGATAAATTCGATCTGCAAATGAGTCAGCTAACGCTTGGTTGCGGGTCGAACGATGTGCTCGATTTAATTGCGCGCGTTTTTCTGAATCCAAATACCTCATCGGTATTTTCGCAATACGGTTTCGTGGTTTATCCGATAGCGACACAAGCCTGTGGCGCGCGCGCAATTGTCACACCGGCAAAAAACTGGGGTCACGATCTCGATGCCATGGCCGCTGCGATTGCGGACGATACCCGCGTGGTGTTCATCGCAAATCCCAACAATCCCACGGGTACATGGTTAACAAAAACCGAAATCACGAATTTCCTGCGACGTGTACCTTCACATGTTGTGGTAGTGCTCGACGAGGCTTACACCGAATATGTCGAGGAAGCGGAATTTCCGAACGGACTCGAATTGCTCGCCGAATTTCCCAACTTGATCGTTACGCGCACGTTTTCGAAAGCGTATGGGCTGGCAGCGTTGCGCGTCGGTTATGCGGTATCGAATTCGCAAATCGCCGATTTATTAAATCGCGTGCGCGCACCGTTCAATGTCAATTCGCTCGCGTTGGCTGCGGCAACCGCTGCACTCAGCGACGATACTTATCTGGTGCGCTCGCGTGAAAATAATTCGCGAGGCATGCGCCAAATCGTCAATGGGTTAAATAAAGCCGGATTAAATTTCATTCCCTCGGTCGGCAATTTTATTACGGTTGAAATGCCGGGCGACGCCTTGCCGATTTATCAAAAATTGTTGCAGCAGGGCGTCATCGTGCGTCCGCTTGCGCCGTATCAAATGCCGAAACATCTGCGCGTCTCAATTGGCCTGCCCGACGAGAACGCAAAGTTTCTGACAGCATTGGCAAAGGTGCTGTAGGCCATGGCGGACGACTTTGGCCGTCTGACGATTCTCGGTCTCGGGTTGATCGGCGGCTCGCTCGCAAAAGCATTGAGGCGAAAAAATGCCGTGCACGAAGTGGTCGGATGGGGGCACCGAGAAGCCTCGTTGCAAGCTGGAGTTCAGCTGGGCGTCATCGATCGCTACACGCTTGACCTTGCAGACGCCGTGCGCGATGCCGATATTGTTGTCATCGCCACGCCGACGTTGATCGCTGAAACGACATTGGAAAATCTCGCGCCGCTGCTGGGCGCAAATACCATCGTTACCGATGTCGCTTCCGTGAAGGGCAATTTGCTGCGATGCGCAGAGCGCGTATTTGGCGCAGCGCCGCCGAATCTGGTGCTCGCGCATCCGATCGCGGGTTCGGAGAAAAGCGGCGTCGCGGCGGCGAACGCGGATTTGTTCGTCGATCATCGCGTTATTGTGACGCCCACCGAGCGCACCTCAGCACAGGCGTTAGAGACGATCGAGCGCATGTGGCGTGTGGCCGGGGCCGATGTATCACAGATGAGCGTCGATGATCACGATGCGATTCTTGCCGCGACCAGTCATCTGCCGCATGTGCTCGCGTTTACGCTGGTCGATGCGCTGGCAGGTGAGCCGGCGCAGCGCGAAATTTTCCGTTATGCCGCAGGTGGATTTCGCGATTTCACGCGTATCGCCGGCAGCGATCCGAAAATGTGGCATGACATAACGCTGGCGAATCGGCCGGCGTTGCTTGCTGCGCTCGATGTATTCGATGCGCATTTGGCGACGATCCGCGCTGCTATTGACCGCTCGGATAGCGCATCGATAATGGCCGCCTTTTCGCGCGCGAAGGAATCCCGCGATCAATTCGCCGAACAATTGAAGCGGCGCGCATCAAATATCAGCGACGAATAGTTTTCATTTTTGAGGTAATTCTGTGGATTTTCTATTGCAGCCAGGCGGACAGGTGCGCGGCACTATTCGTGTACCGGGCGATAAATCGATTTCGCATCGCTCGATCATGCTCGGTGCGATTGCCGAAGGCGTCACCGAAATTACCGGCTTTCTCGAAGGCGAAGATGCGCTATCGACGCTCAATGCATTCCGCGCGATGGGTGTCGAGATCGAGGGTCCCGCGAATGGCAATGTGCGCGTGCACGGCGTCGGGTTGCATGGATTGAAAGCCCCGCAAGGCCCTTTGGATATGGGCAATTCGGGCACATCGATGCGGCTGCTATCCGGTCTTATTGCCGGACAGAGTTTTGCCGCGACGTTGATCGGCGATGTATCGCTGTCGAAACGTCCGATGGAGCGTGTCGCGAAACCGCTGCGTTTGATGGGAGCCACTGTCGAGACTCAGGAGGGCGGCCGTCCTCCGATGACAATTAAAGGGCAGGGCAAGCTGAAGGGAATTCATTACGATCTGCCGATGGCCAGTGCGCAGGTGAAGTCCTGTCTGCTGCTCGCTGGACTCTATGCCGAAGGTGAAACCTCGGTGACCGAACCAGCGCCGACCCGCGATCACACCGAGCGAATGCTTGGCGGTTTCGGTTATCCCGTCG
>CAMLJR010000008.1 GCA_946480345.1 uncultured Spongiibacteraceae bacterium | reverse complement strand
ATTAATGCAGCGTCGCCGTCCAGGCATGCCGTATCAAATCGTCGTGAATATGTGCAGCAACGTCGCCCAGGCACGCGAGGTTTATCACCGTTTCAGCACGGCGGTGGAAAAATACATCGGCATTCGCACGCACTTGCTCGGTTATCTGCTGCGCGATGAAAGTTTGCGTGTTGCGGTGTCGCTACAGAGTCCTGTGGCGTTGTTTCCGGAAACCGATCCGTCCTCGCGTAGTTTTATCCGGCTTGCCGATGCATTGCGGCAGACGGTGGATAACGAAACCGCGCAACCCGGTTTCACAGTGTTCTGGCAGCGGCAATTTCGACAACGCCAGCAGGGCGAACAGCAGAAGGCACGCTCGACTTTACCGCCGCAAAGCGATGAGCGCGGATATTTGTCGGAGCTGAAATCGCGTCTGTTAACCACCATTACGCAAATGGATACGCCGCGCCCGGACATCGCCGCTGCGGTCGACGAATTGTGTCGTGCCTATACCGCCAAGACCGGCTTGCCGGCACTCGATCCCATACAGCTGGTCGATAATTTAATTCAGCATAGAGAGCGCCACGAGCAGCTACTTCGCGTGTTAGCCGAACGCCTCGCGCCATGGTTGCCGATCGATGAAACCGTTGCGGTAGAAAACGTTTCGAGCGATGAGGTAGTTGTTGAAAACGTACCCGCCGCGCCGACGCCATTGCCGGTCAGACAAGTCCATCGCTACGACGAGCGCCGCTTCGGTTCACAGGCGATGCTGCTGGAATTGTTGCAGCGCCAGAATAGCGGCGGCAAAACCGCGCGCGAATTAATCGACATCCTGCTTTCCTGAATTCTGTTACTGCTCCTCTATTTTCCTTGCTGCCTCCCAGCGCGCTTTATGGCTATTCCTTCAAGGCAAAAAAATGCCGAGCGCATTGGCGAAGTTTTTCTACACTGTATTCGAGCGCGGTAATCGCAATGACGGCGTTGACAGTTGTTCATTTGTGATTTATCTAGCTCGCGAATCGGCGCAGTTGCCAGTAACAGTGATTTTTGCGGTACAGGGTGGGGTGCTTATGACGAAACCGTTATCTGGCACAAGCGATAAAGACAGCGATCTCAGTGAAGGTTTTATGGCGGAAGCGGAAGAGAGTGAAGGCACAGATTTCGAGCCTGCCGAGCCCGTCGCGCCACCGCGCACCAGCCAAAAAGATCCAATGCTTCGTCGCAAAATAGAAGACCGCCTGGAGCGCAAACGCTTGCGCGAAGAGCTGGGCATTTACGATGAGGATGCGTGGGAAGATATTTGACCTCGCTCAAGCGTTACATTTCCTTGTCGCGATAGCGTCGCTATACTCGCGCATCATCTTATGATGCGTATTCCATTATGGTGGACCGTAAATTTGCAGCTCCGCTGACACAGGCTGATATGGCCCACGATAAAAATAAATTGGCTCAACAGCGTTTGGATACGTTGGCGCGTACAGTCAGCGAGTTAGTCGACAAGGCTACGCAGAACGAACGTATTCTTCGTAAATTCCAACAATATGAATTAGAGCTGCTCGCCGTCGGCAGCATGGAAGCATTGTTCGATGGTTTGCTCGCCGACAGTGTTCGACGCTTTCGTCTTGATGCAGTCGAGTTGTGGTTATTCGATCCCGAGCGAATTCTTCGCGATCTCCTTACTGTCGAGTTGCAACAGAGTGAAGGCGTGCGCTGGCTCGATAACGATGCGGAATTGCGTGCGTTGTTTCCTTCGTTCGATGCGGTTCGTTTACTCAGCCCGCCACCAGCAGGTGTCTTCGCCGGCAGAACGGTGCGCTCGGCGGCGCTGCTGCCGTTGGTGCGGCATGGCGCGTTGGTAGGAAGCCTGCATTTCGGCGCGTTTTCGGCGCAGCGTTTTAGTGGTGACAAATCAACGGATTTCATCAATCACCTCGCTTCCGTAGTCGCGGTGTGTCTGGAGAATTGCGCTAACCAGGAGCGGCTGCATCGGTTGAGTCTGGTCGATATGCTGACGCGCGTCGAAAATCGCCGTTCGTTTCATTTATCGATCGAGCGGGAAATTGCGCGCTCGATTCGCCAGCAGGAGCCGTTGACGCTGATGTTGGGCGATCTCGATCACTTCAAATCGATCAACGATAACCACGGGCATCAGGTAGGCGACCGCGTGCTGCATGTGGTCGCGCAAGAAATCGTTGCGATGTTGCGGACCACCGATCACGTTTGTCGCTATGGCGGTGAAGAGTTCGCATTGATTCTGCCTAATTGCGATCGTGCTCTCGCCATCGAAATTGCCGAGCGTATTCGACAACGCGTCGCCAGCTTGCATGTCGCCAGCGACAGTGGCATCGAAGTACCTATTTCACTGTCGCTCGGTGTTACCTGCTGGACTCGCCCCGCAGCACCCGCTGCCGCCGTCGCTGACCGGCTGATAAAAATGGCGGACGACGCCGTTTACCGGGCTAAAGCCGGCGGCCGCAATCGCGTCGAGTATCAGTTATTCGTCTGAGCACTCTCGATGCTCTCTCTTCTTATTTTGGTAAACTGCCGGCCGTCATTTCTGTAGCGATCGAGAGAGATCAATGGATAAGCTGGATCATCTGTTTCAAAACAACCGCGCTTGGGCCGAAAAGATCAAAACGGAAGACGAACGGTTTTTCGAAAAATTGTCGTCCCAGCAACAGCCCGAATACTTGTGGATCGGCTGTTCCGACAGTCGAGTGCCATCGAACCAGATTATCGGATTGATGCCCGGCGAAGTGTTCGTGCATCGCAACGTGGCGAATATCGTCGTTCAGACGGATCTCAATTGTCAGTCGGTGATCCAATTCGCCGTCGATGTACTCAAGGTGAAGCACATCATGGTAGTGGGCCATTATGGCTGCGGTGGCGTGCGCGCCGCGCTGGATGGTTCGCAGCATGGCCTGATCGATAACTGGCTGAGTTCCTTGCAGGACATTCACGCGGTGCATCGCGAAGAATTATCCCGGCTGAGCGGGGAAGATCGAGTCGATCTGATGTGCGAGTTGAACGTCAAAGCACAAGTCATGAATGTATGCCGTACACGCATCGTTCAGAACGCGTGGGCTCGTGGCCAAATACTTAATGTGCACGGCTGGATTTATAGCGTGCGCGATGGCTTGCTGAAGGACCTGCATGCAACGATCAGTCAGACCGATGAAATAGACCCTGTCTATAAAATCGCGCCGCTCAAAACCCCGGGTGCAGCCACCGAGTAAACGTTTAACTTCCGTGAATTGACGACCCGCGACGACGACAGCATTTGCTGCTCGTCGCCGCTTGAATTGCGCTAATCGCAAACAAATGTCATTTGCGCAACAACGATGTATCTAGAATCGGGCGGAAAGCATTAAGGGGAGCATCAATGTCGACAGTGGTTGTGTTGGGTGCGAGCGACGATGAAGGTCGGGTATCGCGTCAAGCCGTACAGCGCTTACTGAAAAATCAACACGCGGTCATTCCGGTTAATTTGAAGGGAGGCGAGGTGGCAGGCTTGCCGATTCTCTTATCGCTGAAGGAGATAACTCGGCCGGTCGATACGGTGACGATGTATATCGGGCCGCGTCATCAATCTGCGGTTATAGATGACATTGTTGCGTTGCGGCCAAGGCGTGTGATTTTTAATCCTGGCAGTGAAAACCCGGCGATTTATCCGCGCTTGCGTGCAGCTGGCATTGCTATCGAAGAAGCATGCACGTTAGTGCTTTTGGGCACGCGTCAGTTTTGAATTCAGTTTTCGAGAGTCAGCGAATCAACCTGTTTGTTCTCGTTCGATAACGTCGTCGGCAATGAAACACGGCGGATGACGCTGCCATCGCAGATTACCAATACCGTGCGCTCGCTCAACGGCTCCCACTTCTCATTGCTCAAAGGACGGCTCGCAAGCAGCGTCATTTCCTGATCCGAATCGATTTCGAGGCCGCGCAGGATGTCGTGTTCGTGCCGTTTGCGATGCAATAGGTAGAGTCCTGGCGAGCACACCGAGCCGTCATCCTGTCGACGGTAATGGGAATGCACAAACAAATACTCCCCATCGCTATATAAAAAATTCGCCGCTCCAAACGGCGCCATTTGTTCGGTAAATCGAATAAATATGTCGAGGCGTTGATCTAGTGTTGGTGTCGTCTGCTGCCACGAAGGATAAAGAAGCTTCAACAAGTAGCAGAATGCATGTTCGGAATCTGTATCGCCAATGGTACGGAAATGGCTGTTTTCGAGCGAAAGCATCGTTCGTAGATTGCCGAGATCCCCGTTATGGGCAAATACGTGAGCTTTACCGCCGAGCTCGCGCATAAACGGTTGCGTGTTGCGAAGACTGATGCAGCCGTGTGTTGCTTTGCGAATATGCGACAGTACTAGCTTGCTCGGAACATGTTGATCGTGAATAAAGCGAAGATGCGCGCTTTCTGCGGAAGGTATCGGTTCGCGAATTAGCGACACATCGCCATCGCGAAAGAACGCGATTCCCCATCCATCGATATGCGGACCGGTATTGCCGCCTCGCCGCGCAAATTCAGCCAACGATATTTGCACAGTGGTCGGTTCTCGACTGGAAATGCCAAACAACTCACACATTTTTGCGCGCTAAGTCCGAGGGATTGGATGCATTGGAGTCTAGCTGAAAGCGTAAAAACCGGATTGTTTTGTCAGAGGCGATAAGCGTGGAGGGGTGCGGCGAAAGCGTTGGTTTTGGTCGGAAGATGATTTTTCTAGGGGAGAAAATTACTACCCGTCGAGCGACGAGAGAGGGTTTAAAAAAATTGCGCCGCCTCGTGGGCGGCGCAATTTGAGCTATTAAGCTGCGCTGGTAGCCGGAGTTGCGCCGGTAGCTGGAGCTGCTTTAGCACGAGCCTTACGAGGAGCTTTCGCTTTCGTTTTGGCTTTTGCTTTTGCAACTACTGCTTTCTTCGGACGGCCCGGACGGCCTTTTTTAGCAGCCGGGGCTTTTGTTGCGGCCTTGGCTTTGGTCTTCGCTTTTGCTTTCGGCTTAGCTTTGGTTTTTGCTTTTGCCTTGGCTTTTTTCGCTGCGGCGGCGGATTTTTTCGCTTTTGCTGCAGCTACTTTTTTAGCTTTAGCGTCAGCTTTTTTCGCTTTCGCTGCGGCTTTCTTCTCATCGGCGGCTTGTTTAGTGCGAGCTTTTTTCAGTTTTGCTTCCAAAGCTTGCAACTGTTTTTCCAGAGCCGCCACCGTTGGTTTCTTAACTGCTTTCTTTTTTGCTGCTGCCATGAATTAAATCCTTGTGAGTAGAGTTGGTGGATTTGTGCAGTAACACGCCAACAATTATACGTCGTATTTTTAAAATTTGTAGAAATTTTGTATTTTTTGTGCTCACTCATTTCAGCGTTAATTATTTTTACTGCCGTAAAAAATAAAATGTGGCTGAATGCGGGCGAATATTTTTAATTGTTTCGATCGTTCCAATCCGCTTTAGTCACATTTTTTCGGGAGAAAATTACTATGAATGACTCATCGAACATTGCAATCGAAGCAGCTGTATTCCGACGTTTACTCGATCATCTCGATAGCCGTAAGGATGTTCAGAATATCGATTTAATGAACCTTGCAGGTTTTTGCCGCAATTGTTTAGCGAAGTGGTACATGGCGGCCGCTGCAGAAAACGGTGTTTCTCTGGATTATGACGCGGCACGCGAACGCGTATATGGAATGCCTTACGAGGAATGGAAACGTCTGTATCAGCGCGAAGCAACTGCCGAGCAGACAGCTCAGTTCAATCGTTCCGACCGGGAAAAGTAGAGGTTTTCGCCGCGCTCAGCTGTTTGCGTGCAGGTTGAAAGCGGCGATAAGCATCATAATTCGCTGAACCGAACGAGCTGAACTCGCTCTTCCGCCAGTTGATTGGCGAATGCTTCACTACCAAGAAATTCCAGCTCGCGAGGACGCGCGGTGCGAATCGGATCGCTCTCGTCGTCATCCGGATGCCCGGGATGGCACATCAACAATCCCTTGTTCTCAATGCTGTGCAGCCATTTGCGCATCAGCGTCGAATAATTTGCCTGGGGTTGGAACGAGTAGATTCCTGCAAAGGATGAATTGGTTTGCATGCCGCTACGTGCAGCCGCAGTGACGAAGCCGAGCCCCAGCAGTTTTAAAAATGCCATCTTCAACGCGTCGGTTTGCAGTGAAAGCTGTGGATTAACAGCGCGCATATACGGCTTTTTGTCGCCGTAACGATTCTTGAGCTCGCTCAAAACCAGCTTTCGAATACTGGGAAAGATATGCACGTGTTGATGGCCATCGACAAAGTCTGGCCTCTGCTGCATTACCTGTTCGAACCGATCGAGCTGTATATGCAGCGTTTGCTTCACCTTGGTGAGCGAGATATTTCCCATCAATGAGGCGCGTAAAACCCTGCTGAGGGGTTGCACTGGAGCATATTGATCAGGAAAAGGATGCGTGAGATTGAAATGCAGCCCGATGTCGATTTTGTCGCGTAAAGCAGGCAGATGATTATTCAAATCCCGCCAGAATGCGCTTTCCGTCATGCAACTTACGGCGGTTAGTCGGCCGGCGGCAGCGAGGTCGAAAATGCCGCGACTAATGGCAGCAGACTGTCCATAGTCATCGGCACAGAGAATTATTTTCTTCATCAAACCCGAAACGCCCAGAGCCGGCTGAGCACGAACGTAAGCGCCGCTACCGCGATTAATACGATGGCCAACGCCGTCTTATAGTCGAGCGTGGTGAAGTTCAAGAGGAGTGAATACAGGCATTCGTTAACGATGAAGCTGGTTATCGCCACCGTCAAAAAGCGTTTGAAAGTCGTCAAAGTTTCAGCCGTACTCGCGAAAGTCCAATAGTGATGGCCGAAATAGCTGATATTGAATGCCACGCCAAAGCCAATCACATTGGCGATCAATTCCGGAATACCGAGCGGCACAATCGCAACCACCACGAGCCAATGGACGATCATTGCGCCGACGCCCACCACGCCGAAACGAGCCAGTTGCGAAATCATGCACCGGACTCGTCGTCGAAGCCGATACGGCGCGCAATGATGTAATTCGGCCGGCCTTTCACTTCGTTGAAGATACGTGCGGTGTATTCGCCCAGCACGCCGATCGCCATTAACTGAATTCCATTCAGAAACGTAATTGCGACCACCAATGTGGCCCAACCGGGAACGTCGGCACCGAAAATCAGTGCGCGCGTAGCCTCGTAAATACCGTAGATGATCGCTAACAGCGAAATGCTGACACCGACCACTGCGGATATTCGCAATGGCAATTCGCTGAAGCCGACGATGCCGGCAACCGCGAGTCGGGTGAGCCGCCGGTAATTGAATGTAGTGCGTCCGATACGCCGCTCTTCGACCTGAAACGGAATGCCAATGCTTTTGTAACCGACCCACGCATACAGCCCTTTCATGAAACGACTGCGTTCGGGCAGCGATTTCAGCGAATCGACAACTTTGCGATCGAGCAGCCGGAAATCGCCTGCGTCCGGCTCGATCGGAATGCGCGAGGCTTGCCGTAATAATTTGTAAAAGCTGCTGGTCAGATGTCGCTTGAGAAAGCCTTCGTCGTCGCGATTGGCCCGCACGCCGTAAACCATTTCGTAGCCTTGGCGCCATTTCTCGAAGAACACCGGAATCATCGTGACCGGATGTTGCAGATCAGAATCGATCAGCACGACAACATCGCCCGATGTCGCGTGAATGCCGGCGGTGAGCGCAGCTTCCTTGCCGAAGTTGCGCGAGAGGAAAATACACTTCACTGGGTAATCGGCAGCGAGCATTGCCGCGGTGGCCGCCGTGTGATCGGTACTGCCGTCGTCGACGATGATGATTTCTGCACGCTGCGTTAATTGACGAAGGGTTTCAGTCAAACGTGGCACTAAAATGCGTAGGTTTTCGGCTTCGTTATAGGCGGGAATAACGCATGAGATCGTTACCTCATGCAAATGCGGTCGGATCGCGACGGCTGGCGCGGAGCTGTGTGACATACGATTCTCGTCAATTGTGTTGCTGGCGCGAACATAACTGTCCGTTCTTCTCGGCGCAAGCGTTAGAAAGAGCGACATTTTTCAGCGGCATCTCTTTCAACACAACGAAGTAGCCAAACTCATCCACTGGCGCGAAATGAGCGCGCACGTTCGGCATCATTTTCGCTAGTTCCTTCTTTTTGATGACGAGGAAATCTTCAGTGCTATTGGCTAGCAGTGTCCCCACATCTGCGGCCTCTATTTCTCTGGCGCGGCCTTCCGAGTAAAACTCGGCCGAATAATAACGGCGGCGGTAGTAATAGAGCCCATCGTTATCGGAACTGCGCGCTTTCAAATAATACTCGGCGGTTTGCTTTTGCGAGGGTTTGACCAGCTGATAGCGATTGCCGGTGTACGCCTCCGCCAGCCCCAATAAAATGATCGGCGTAAATAATGTGAGAGCGAGTATTGGCGCACGTACCGGTTTGCTATCGAGGCGGCGAAATATTTCGACCAGCAATATCGCGAACGCGGGTAGTGCCGGCAGCGTATACGTCCAGATCATGTTGTCGGCGAAGGTAAAAAGTACCATCGTCATCAGCGACCAAAACAGCAGATAACCGATAAAACCGTCGTCGTCATCGTTCCACTGGCGCCAGCGCTGAATTAGCGTCGGTGCTTTGGCGAGTAATACGAATGACCAGGGCAGTGCCGACAGCAGCCAGAATGCCCATATCATGCCGAACGGTTGCGCATGCGCATGACCATACTTGTCGCCGTTCCAACCCGAATCCAGAAAGCGATCGATATGCTCGCCGATAAAAAAATACGCGAGAAACCCTGGCGTTTTATATTCGGCTATCGCGTACCACGGCGCCGCAATCGCCAGCATCAACGCCGACCCGCGAAACCACGGCAACACGCGCCAAACCTGTAACCAATTTTTACGAAGCGCGATCCACGGCAGAATCGGCAAAAAAGTCAGCACGCCTACCAGCGGACCTTTTGCCAGTAAGCCCAGACCCAGGCTGGCAAAAAATAAATACCCCCAATAGCGCGCCGACGAATGCAGTGCCTGCCAAAACGCGATCATCCCGAGCGTGGTGCAAAATGCCAGACTCGCGTCGGTCATCACTGCGCCGCTGGCAATGAAAAATAATCCCATGCTGGCCAGCACTGCGGTTGTCATCAGTGCGAAATCGCGGCCGCGCCGGGCTTCCACCCAGCGCCAAACGAGCACGAGTAACGCGATGCTGACGATTAAAGAGGGGAGTCGGGTCGCGAATTCGTTCGCGCCGAATAGTTTAATGCTCAGTGCCGATAGCCATGTCGATAGCGGCGGCTTTGCCCAGAATGGAACGCCGTAATCGTGCTGGGGCGTGATCCAATTGCCAGTCTCAACCATTTTTCGGGCTATTTCGGCGTAACGTGCCTCGGTGGTGTCTGCTAAAGGAACGACCGCATTGCAAATCAAGCGCACGATTAACAGGAGTAACAATATGAACCACAACAGCTTTTTATTTATTGATGTCAGCATTGAAAAAAACCGGCTCTGGGTTGGGCGGATGCATTATCGCGAATTGCGCGCTTTTGCCTAGTATCACCGCTAGACCTTAGCTCAACCTTAATGCTTGGTCGGCGAATGGGATTCCTCAAATTTTCCTCAATATACATTCGCTGCTTGATGAACAATGCGGTTTGAATGAACTGGAACGCTCGCCGTTATCGCGAGCCGTTTATTGAACGCGGAGTGTATATGGCGCGGATCTCGCCCAAAAAATTATTATCGAACCGATGGTTATGGGTCGTTGTGTTAATTATTGGCGCGATCGGCGTCAAAATTTTTTGGGGCGGCGACAGCTCGCATGACGGTCCGCAGACTCGACCCATTCCCGTCGCTACCGCCAAAGCGGTAAAAGGCGAATTAAAATTATTTCTGAATGGATTGGGTACCGCGATACCCGCGAACAACGTGCTGGTTCGCAGCCGCGTCGATGGCGAATTGCTGCGTGTGCATTTTCGCGAAGGCCAGAATGTGAAGGCCGGCGATTTGCTCGCGGAAATCGATCCACGTGAGTTCCAAGTGCAATTGATGCAAGCCGAAGGGCAGCTCGCACGCGATAACGCGTTATTGAAAAATGCGCAGCTCGATCTCGAACGCTATCGCACTTTATGGTCGCAGGATTCGATTGCGCAGCAGCAAGTGGCTGCCCAGGAAGCGCTGGTGTTGCAGTACGAAGGCAATGTCAAAGTGGATCGCGGTGCCGTCGAGGACGCGAGACTGCAATTGAGTTACGCAAAAATTACTGCGCCGGCGAGCGGGCGCGTCGGTCTGCGACAAGTCGATCCAGGCAATATCGTGCACAGCTCGGACGCCACTGGCATCGTCTCGATCGCGCAGGTACAGCCGATCAACGTCGTGTTCACGCTGCCCGAGGATAATCTGCCGCGCCTGATGCAAAAACTGAACGGCAAAGCGGCGCTAACCGTCGATGCTTACGACCGCGAGCGTAAATTGAAGCTGGCGAGCGGGGTGTTACTCACCGTCGACAATCAGATCGACACCACGACCGGTACGGTGAAGGTAAAGGCGCAATTCGCGAATCAGGACAGTGCGCTGTTTCCGAATCAATTCGTCAACGTGCGTATGCAGATCGAAACGCTGCGCGATGTCGTGTTGCTGCCAGTGAACGCAGTGCAACGCGGCGCGCAAAACAATTTTGTTTATATGGTGCAGCCGGATAACACAGTGGCCTTGCGCACGGTGAAAGTCGGCGATACCGAGAGCGATCGAGTCGTCATCGAAGAGGGCGTCAAACCGGGTGATGAAGTCGTTATCGCGGGGCTCGATAAGTTACGCGACGGCAGTGCGATCGAGCCGGTGGTGCGCGATGGTGTCTCCGCACCGAGCGAGCAGCAGGCGCCGCCTGCGGGCGAGCATCGTAAAAAACGCGAGCGGAAGGCACCATGAATCCCTCGCGGCTATTTATTCTGCGGCCCGTCGCCACCTCGTTATTGATGGTGGCAATTTTGCTGGCGGGGCTGATTAGCTACAAACAATTACCGTTGTCGGCGTTGCCTGAAGTCGATTACCCGACCATTCAAGTGGTGACGTTATATCCCGGTGCAAGTCCCGATGTGATGACATCGACTGTCACTGCACCGCTTGAGCGCCAATTCGGCCAGATGCCCGGCCTTAACCGTATGTCGTCGCAAAGTTCCGGCGGCGCGTCGGTGATCACGCTGCAATTCAATCTCGAATTAAGTCTCGATGTAGCCGAGCAACAAGTGCAGGCCGCGATTAATGCCGCGTCGAGTTTGTTGCCCGACGATTTACCGACGCCGCCGATTTACAGCAAAGTGAATCCGGCCGATGCGCCGATTCTGACTATTGCGATTGCGTCCAAAACATTCCCGCTGACCAAGCTTGTCGATCTGGTCGATACGCGCATTGCGCAAAAAATTTCACAGGTATCTGGCGTCGGTCTGGTCAGTATCAGCGGCGGCCAGCGACCGGCGGTGCGCATTCAAGTTAATCCACAGGCGCTCACCGCTTACGGGCTCAGCATCGATGATGTGCGCACAGCGATCGGCAACGCCAATTCGCATCAGGCGAAAGGCAATTTCGATGGCCCCACGCGGGCCTCGACCATCGATGCGAATTCGCAATTGCGTTCTGCCGATGAATATCGCGATCTGGTGATCGCCTATCGCAATAACGCGCCGATTCGTCTGGCCGATGTCGCCTCGACTGTCGATGCCGCCGAAAACGTGCGTCTCGCCGCCTGGGCGGATCGCACGCCGGCAGTGATTCTGAATATTCAGCGCCAGCCCGGCGCGAATGTGATTGCGGTGGCCGACCGCGTGCAGCAATTGCTGCCCGAATTGCGCGCGGCATTGCCGGCTGCGGTCGATGTCACGGTCCTCACCGATCGCACCACGACAATTCGCGCGTCGGTGCACGATGTGCAATTCGAATTAATGCTCGCGGTGGCGCTAGTCGTTGCGGTGATCTTTTTATTTCTGCGCAATCTGCCGGCGACGATCATTCCCAGTTTCGCGGTGCCGCTGTCGATTGTCGGCACGTTCGGTGTCATGTATCTCGCCGGCTTCAGCATCAATAACCTGACGCTGATGGCGCTGACAATTTCAACGGGCTTTGTCGTCGACGATGCAATCGTCGTGATCGAAAATATTTCGCGTTATATAGAAAAAGGCGAATCGCCGTTACAGGCGGCGCTGAAAGGTTCGCGACAAATCGCATTCACGATTATCTCGCTGACGTTATCGCTGATTGCGGTACTGATCCCGCTGTTGTTCATGGGCGATGTCATCGGTCGGCTGTTCCGTGAATTCGCGATTACGCTGGCGGTGGCGATTTTAATTTCCGGTGTCGTTTCGCTGACGTTGACGCCGATGTTGTGCGCCAAAATGCTGCGTCATATTCCCGAGGAACGGCAAAGCCGTTTTTATCGTGAAGCGGGTGCATGGATCGATCGTTTGATTGCGCGCTACGGCATCTGGTTGCAGTGGGTATTGCAGCGTCAGCGCCAGACCTTGTGGGTGGTGTTCGCCACTATCGCGTTGACTGCATTGCTTGCTGTGTGGGTACCGAAAGGATTTTTTCCGCCGCAGGATACCGGCGTAATTCAGGCAATATCCGAAGCGCCGCAGTCGATTTCATTTACGGCGATGGCTGAGCGTCAGCAAAAATTGGCCGATGTAATCCTGCGCGATCCAGCGGTGGCGAGTCTTTCTTCTTTTATAGGTATCGATGGCACCAACGCGACGTTGAATAGCGGCCGCATGCTGATCAATCTGAAACCGCATGCCGATCGCGACGACAATGCGCAAACCATTATTCGCCGCTTGCAGACCGCCGTAGCCGAAGTGCCGGGCATTACCTTATTCATGCAGCCTATACAGGATTTAACGATCGACGATCGGGTGAGTCGCACGCAGTATCAGATGACCGTGCAGGACGCGAATAGCGACGAGCTGGCGGAGTGGGTACCGAAACTTTTAACCGCGATGCGCGAGTTGCCCGAACTGGCCGATGTCACCAGCGATTTTCAAAACCAGGGCGCTGAAGCGTATGTCGATATCGATCGCGCAGCGGCAGCGCGCCTCGGTGTCACCGTCGCCGAGGTGAGCAATGCGTTGTACAACGCCTTCGGTCAGCGTTTGATTTCGACTATTTTCACGCAGTCGAATCAATATCGTGTCGTGCTCGAAGCCGCGCCGTCGTTTCAGCGCGGACCGGAATCGTTACGCGACCTCTATGTGCCGTCGACCACAGGCGAGCAAATTCCGTTGAGCGCGATTGCAACCGTATCCGAGCGCGCGACCGCGCTGGTCATCAATCACGAACAACAATTTCCGGCGGCGACGATTTCGTTCAATCTCGCTGAGCGCGCGTCGCTGGGTGACGCAGTAAAAAACATCGACCGATTGCGGGAGCGGTTACACGTTCCGCTCAGTGTGCAAACCGAGTTTGCCGGTGCGGCTTCGGCATTTCGCGCCGCGCTCAGCAATGAGCTGCTGTTGGTCATCGCTGCGATCGTGACGATGTATATCGTGCTGGGCGTGTTGTACGAGAGCTACATCCATCCGATCACGATTCTCTCGACACTGCCGTCGGCAGGTATCGGCGCATTGCTCGCTCTGCTGCTATCGCGCAACGATCTCAGCGTCATTGCGATTATCGGTATCGTGTTGTTGATCGGTATCGTCAAAAAGAACGCCATCATGATGATCGACTTCGCGCTCGAAGCTGAGCGCGAGCAGGGTAAGTCGCCCGAAGAAGCGATTTACGAAGCGTGTCTGCTGCGCTTTCGGCCGATCCTGATGACGACGATGGCCGCATTGTTAGGTGCATTGCCGTTGATGCTCGGCAGCGGTGTCGGTTCCGAATTACGGCAGCCGCTCGGTCTGACGATGGTGGGCGGTCTGCTGGTTAGTCAGGTGCTGACGTTGTTCACGACGCCGGTGATTTATCTCGCGTTCGACCGGCTTGGTCGGCGCGCAGCAGTCTGGCGGAAAAAACATTTTCCGCTGGCAGACGCGCCATGAATATCTCCGCGGTTGCGATCCGTCGCCCCGTCGCAACGGTATTACTGACGTTAGGCATTGCACTTGCCGGTATAGCCGCGTTCGGTTTGCTGAAAGTGGCACCGCTGCCGCAGACGGATTTTCCCACCATCATCGTGCAGGCGAATCTGCCGGGAGCGAGTCCCGAAACGATGGCGGCGACGGTTGCCACGCCCCTCGAACGCGCGCTCGGCCGCATCGCCGGCATCACCGAAATGACCTCGTCGAGTTCGCTGGGGACGACACGCGTCGTCTTGCAATTCGATCTAAGCCGAAACATCGATGGTGCCGCGCGTGAAGTGCAGGCTGCAATCAATGCAGCGCGCACCTTATTGCCGACGAGCCTGCCGAGCAATCCCACCTATTTCAAAGCGAACCCCGCCGATTCGCCGATCATGATTCTGGCGCTGACCTCTAACACAATGACTCAGGGGCAGATGTACGACGTCGCCTCGTCGGTCGTGGCGCAGCGTATTTCGCAAATCAAAGGAATAGGGCAGGTCAATATCGGCGGTAGTTCGCTGCCGGCGGTGCGCGTCGATCTGAACCCCACCGCGCTGAATAAATACGGTATCGATCTCGACACCGTGCGCAACTCGCTCGCCGCTGCAAATTCGAATCGGCCGAAAGGCGCTGTCGAGAATAACGATCGTCACTGGCAGATCGGTGCGAACGATCAGGCGACGAAGGCCGCCGATTATCTGCCGCAGATCGTCACGTATCGCAATGGCGCGCCGGTTCATTTAACGGATGTGGCGACGATTTTCGATTCGGTGCAGGACGTGCGCAACGCCGGCACGCTGAACGGTGAGCCGGCGGTGCTGGTGGTTATTTTTCGCCAATCCGGCGCCAACATTATCGAGGCAGTGGATAGCGTGCAGGCACTGCTGCCGCAATTGCAGGCGTCCGTTCCGCAAAGCATGAAACTGCAGGTCGCGATGGATCGCACACCGACTATTCGTGCCTCGTTAAAAGAAGTCGAACACACGCTGATCCTTTCCATTGCACTGGTGATCATGGTGGTGTTCGTATTCGTGCGTAACTTGCGCGCGACGTTAATTCCCACCGTTGTCGTTCCTGTTTCGCTGTGCGGCACATTCATCGTGATGTACCTGCTGGGGTATACGCTCGATAACTTGTCGCTGATGGCATTAACCATCGCGACGGGGTTTGTCGTCGATGATGCGATTGTCGTACTGGAAAACGTTTCGCGTCATATCGAAAAAGGCGTACCGCCGTTTCGCGCTGCATTGCTCGGCGCCCGCGAAGTGGGTTTCACGGTTTTGGCAATGACGCTGTCGTTAATTGCAGTGTTTATTCCGCTGTTATTAATGGGCGACATTATGGGTCGCATGCTGCGCGAATTTTCCGTGGTGTTGTCGGTGGCCGTGCTCGTTTCTCTGGTGGTATCGCTGACCACGACACCGATGATGTGCGCGCGGTTGTTGCGCGTCGAGCGCAGCAAACAGCAGACCAGTCGCTTTCATCGCGCTAGCGAAATCGTTTTCGCCAGACTGCTGCATGGTTATGAAGTCAGTCTCGCGTGGGCGCTGCGACACGAAAAACTAACGCTGTTATCGCTGCTGCTTACCGTTTGCTTGAACGTGTATTTATTCGTCATCGTGCCGAAAGGATTTATTCCGCAACAGGATACGGGTCGCATCAACGGCCAGATTCAGGGCGAGCAGACAATGTCGTTTCAGGCGTTACGCGCGAAGCTTGGCGGATACGTGGATATTATTCGCGCCGATCCGGCGGTTGAGCGCGTGATGGAATTTACCGGCGGCGGGCGCGGCGGCGGCAACGCCTCCGGCAGTATCTACATCACCTTGAAACCCAAAAGCGAACGCGATGCATCGGTTGAAGAGGTCATCGCTCGGTTGCGCCCACAATTCGCGAAGGAACCTGGTATCAACGTGCGTCTATTCGGCTCGCAGGATGTGCGCGCCGGTGGTCGCCAGGGTGGCGGTCTCTATCAATACACCTTGCAGGCCGACGATTTGGATTTACTGCGACAGTGGGTTCCAAAAGTCACCACAGCACTGGACGCACTGCCGCAGCTCGATGATGTGAATTCCGATTTGCAGGACCAGGGCCTGCAAACCAAAGTGGTGATCGATCGCGATACGGCGGCGCGGCTTGGCATTACCGCCAGCCAGGTCGATAGCACACTCAACAACGCATTCGGCCAGCGCCAGGTTTCGGTTATCTACAATCCGCGCAATCAATATTACGTGGTGATGGGATTGGCGCCGCAGTACACGCAAAGCCCCGCTTCGCTGCGCGATATTTATTTAATTACCGCCGAGGGCGGGCAAATTCCGTTGTCGGCCATTGCGCATATCGAACCTGGTACCGCACCGCTCGCGGTAAGCCATCAAGATCAAACGGCGGCGTATACGATTTCTTTCAATCTTGCCGAGGGCGTGGCGTTGAGCGATGTCGCGCCGTTAATCGAGCGTGAAATAACGCGCATCGGGTTGCCAAGCGATGTGCGCGGCAGCTTGCAGGGCACCGCGAAACAATTTGAAAAGGCGACGTCGAGCCAGCCGCTGTTGATCGGCATTGCGTTAATCACGCTGTATATCGTGCTCGGCATTCTGTACGAAAGTTATGTGCACCCGCTGACGATTCTGTCGACGCTGCCATCGGCCGGTGTGGGCGCCATTCTCGGTTTGATGCTGTTCGATATGGAGCTCGATATCATCGCGCTAATCGGCATTTTTCTGCTGATAGGCATCGTCAAGAAGAACGCGATCATGATGATCGATTTTGCGCTGCACGCGGAGCGCGAGCAGAACATGAATTCGCGCGATGCCATTTTTCATGCATGCCTGCTGCGCTTCCGCCCGATTCTGATGACAACGCTCGCGGCGATGTTGGGCGCGCTGCCGCTTGCCTTGGGTAGCGGCGACGGTGCTGAACTGCGCCATCCGCTCGGTATTTCGATTGTGTTCGGTTTGCTGTTCAGCCAGATACTGACGCTATATACGACGCCGGTGGTGTATCTGGCGCTCGATCGCTGGCGGCTGCGTTCGCAGCAACGCTGGCAACGGTTTTTAGCGCGAACTTTTCCGGTGAGAAAATCCAATGACGTTGTGTAAGACAGCACTGATTGTTATGGCTGGCACGTTGGCAGCGTGCGCAGTAGGCCCGGATTATCGCCGTCCGGAAACGCCGGTTTCCGCAAACTATAAAGAAGCGGAAAGTGGCCGGTGGAAAATCGCAACGCCTAACGCGATCGAGCAAGGGCAGTGGTGGGAAGTATTCAACTCGGATGAATTGACCCGCTTGCAGACTGAATTGATCGCCGCCAATCAATCGGTCGTTGCGGCAGAAGCGCGTTACCGGCAAGCGCGTGCGGCAGCGCGCGGTGCGCGTGCGGCGTATTTTCCGAACTTATCGTTGAACGCCTCGTCGTTGCGTTCGCATATTGCCAATCGGTCGACACGCGATGAGATCAGTTCATCGACGGGAAGCGAACAACAAACGGTGACGCTCGATGCCAGCTGGGAACTCGATGTATGGGGGCGTATTCGTCGCGAAGTCGAAGCCGGCAATGCCAACGCATTGGCTAACAAGGCCGATCTCGCGGCCGCGCTGCTCAGTGCACAGGCGGAGCTTGCGCAGAATTATTTTCTGCTACGAATTACCGATGCACAGCAGGCATTGCTCGATCGCACCGTGGCGGATTACGAGAAATCGCTGCAACTGACACGTAATCAATACGCGGTCGGCGTTACCGGACGCGCCGAAGTCGCGCAAGCAGAAACCCAATTGAAGTCCGCACAGGCGCAGGCGGTCGATAACCAGATCGATCGCGCGCAACTCGAACATGCGATTGCGATTCTGATCGGCAAAGCACCCGCCGATGTGGCGTTAACACCCGCTGAGCTAACGATTGAATTACCTGACATTCCGCTGACGCTGCCGTCGACGCTGCTTGAGCGGCGCCCCGATATTGCCGCGGCGGAACGTCGTGTCGTCGCTGCCAATGCACAGATCGGCGTAGCTAAAGCGGCGTATTTTCCGGTGATTGGAATTTCCGCCAGCGGCGGTTATCGCAGCGACAGCTTTTCCGATTGGTTCAGCGCGCCGAATCGTTTCTGGTCGCTTGGTCCGACGCTGGCGTTGCCATTATTCGATGCCGGTTTGCGCTCCTCGCAAAGTGAGCAGGCGGTTGCGGCTTACGATGAAACCGTCGCGAATTATCGACAGACGGTGCTGATCGGTTTGCAAGAAGTCGAGGACAATCTGATCGCGCTCGATCGGCTGAAACAGGAAGTCGAATATCAACAGGATGCAGTGCGCGCTGCGCGCGAAGCGTTGCAATTGGTTAACAACCAATACAAGGCGGGCACGGTCAGTTATCTGAATGTCATTACTGCCGAGACCGCCGCTTTTACCAACGAGCGCAATTTATTGCAGGCGCGCGGCCGGCAATTCACCGCGAGCGTGCTGCTGATCAAAGCGCTCGGCGGCGGCTGGGACAGTGCACAATTGCAGACGGGCAAATAAGAGTACGGACAAATAATTGGAATTATTCGTTACCGGTTTTCTGTTGTCGTTATCGCTGTGTCTCGATATCGGCATCGTCAATGTGGCATTGATCAATACCGCGATTCGATCGGGCACCGCGCCGGCGATGCTGCTTGGTCTTGGTTCATGTTTTGGCGATTTAGCGTATGCCGTATTGTCGCTGCTCGGCATCGGTCTGCTTTTACGTTATACCGCAGTGCACTGGTTGTTATGGAGCGTCGGCGGTGCGGTATTGCTGTATCTATTTGTGGATGCCTTGTGCGCTGCATTTACCCCGAAAAAATTTACCGCCGCAGATAGCGACAGTCTGCCGCTCAATCGGTTTAATTTGTTCATGCGCGGCCTGGCGCTGTCGTTAGCTTCGCCGACGTCGATCATCTGGTTCGCGGCGGTGGGCGGCAGTCTCATTGCCAGCAGCGGCGCGGCTTCGCCGAGGGATTTCACCGCGCTGTTCGGTGGCTTTTTTGCGGGTGGTTTAGCGTGGTGTCTGTTCATCACCAGTCTGTCAGCATTGGGTGGCCGCATGCACGGCGACTATTTCCGCCGCTTATGCAGCGCGATCTCCGCATCGCTGTTTCTGTATTTCGCCATTCGGCTTATTCTGGCTCCTCCGTAAGCGAACGAAGTGCGAGCAACGCATGATTACCTTCGATATTGCATCGGTCCCTTTCAGTCGTGCCGGCTCGTATCTTGCGATTTCACAATTACCCGCCAATTCGGCACGCGCTGCCGGTGTGTATTTGCGCACGATGCATGGCGATGCGCCAAATCGTGAAATCTGCCGGCTGGAATTGCTGATCGATAACATCGCGAACGACGTGTCGATAACCGCGTCGCCCACCGTATTACGTTTAAGTACGGCGCAAAGTGCCGTTGAAGTCTGCTTCTCCGATCGCGACACGTTACATATTCGGGGAAAAAATTGCGGTATACGGCTGACGTTTGCCACTGGCGAATACGATCAAGCGGTTGCGCGAAACGGCGGCTGGCAGATCAATAGTTTTTCGAATCGAGTAACGCTCGCGCTATTTTCGCTACGCGGAAAAGCCGTTGTCGATGCACCGCCAGCCATTGCGCGATCCGAACACATTGTTATCGATATCAACGCAGAGGGGCGCGGTCAGTTCGAATGCCTGCTTGGCGAGTGCCGCGACGAATGGCCTCAGGATTTAATCCGTTCCGCAAAAAGTTTTGCAGCCCATCGGCGTGCGGTTGAGGTTGAATTTGCAGAGTGGCTTCAACAAACCCCATCGGTAGCGCGGCGATTTCATGTCACGCGCGAATTGGCGTCCTATGTGCAATGGTCGGCGATCGTTGCGCCGAGCGGTTTGTTATCGCGTCCGGCCATGCTGATGTCGAAAAATTGGCTGACTGCGGTGTGGAGCTGGGATCACTGCTTCAATGCGATGACGCTCAGTTATCGCAATGTGGAATTGGCATGGCATCAATTCATGTTGCCGTTCGATTTTCAACGTGCATCGGGCGCATTGCCGGATTGCATTAACGACACGCAAACCATCTGGAATTTTTGTAAACCGCCGATTCATGGATGGACATTGCAATGGCTGCTGAAACGCAAAGCCATCGGTATTCAGCATTTGCAGCAAATATACGCGCCGCTGTCTCGCTGGACCGAATGGTGGCTGCGCGAGCGCGACGATAATCGCAATGGTCTTGCGCAATACAATCACGGCAACGATTCAGGCTGGGATAATTCGACATTGTTCGATGGCGGTATGCCGGCCGAAACACCGGATTTGTCCGCATTTTTAATCGTACAAATGCAAATGCTCGCGACGATCGCGCAACGATTGAAAAAGCCACGCGCCGCAAAGCAGTGGCAACAACGTTCCGACGCGTTGTTGCAAACGCTGATGCTGCGGCTGTGGCGCGACGATGGCTTCGTCGGGTTGCGTGACGATGAATTTATAACGAGCGATACATTGTTATTGCTGTTGCCATTGATACTTGGCGAGCAATTGCCGGCATCCATAAGAAAAGTGCTGGTCAAAAAACTTCAGCATCGGTTTTTAACCGAGCATGGCCTCGCCAGCGAAGCTCCACACAGCGATGGATATATCGCCGATGGCTATTGGCGCGGTCCGATTTGGGCGCCAAGTACATTGTTACTGGTCGATGCGTTGACCAATATTGGCGAAGACGCATTGGCGACAACCATCGCCGCGCGATTTTGCGCACTCGTCGAACACGGCGGTATGGCAGAAAACTTTAATGCGTTGACTGGCGCGCCGCTGCGCGATCGGGCGCACACCTGGAGCGCTAGCGTATTTGTAATACTGGCGCATGAATATCTGCCCTGATTGGCATGCGCATCGTCTCGGATTATTATGCGCGGGCATTTTGCCGCACTGACTTCGCGGCGCGTTAAATTGGTACCGCTGTTTATCCCCATCGCGATCGGGTCATTCCCGTAGGTAACATGCCGCGTTCATGGAAGCGTATGTATTCGATCTAAATAGGATAAATAAAGGATATAGGAATGCCAGATACACATGGAGCGATGGATAGCCTACTTACAGCAAACTCAACGCGTCGCATGTTTAAAGCGACGCTGGTCGTGCTTGGTTTTTTAGCAGTCGTTGCACTTTCGTTTATAGCCGAGCGGCAATCGCTCTCGAAGTCGCGATTAATACGCGACACCGGACTACTTTATTTTCTCCGCGATGAAACATCACAACGCACTCTCGATGACGTGCGTGCGGTGCAGAAATGGCAGCAGGTGGATGCGAGCACGCGATTTCCGCTGGCCACCGATATAGCGATATGGTTTCGTTTCCGGGTGGCAGCGGCCGAGCGTGATCGTGCATTGGCGCTTGTATATGCGAATCCGCGGCTGCGCGAATTTGACGTGTACGTGTTGAACGACGGCGTAATCGACGAACAGTTTCACACGGGCACCAGTCGGCCATTTTCTTCACGCCCGTTGCCGCATCCTGAATTCCTGTTTCCCTTTTCGTTACGTGCAGGCGAAACGGCAGATATATATTTACGCGTAAGAGGGCGACCACAGAGCATTCTTGAATACCTGTCGCTGCAAACACAGCAGGAATTGATCGTTCGATCGCAGACATCGACGATGATTTCATCGAGTTATCTCGGTGTTTTGACGGTAGCTGCGCTCGCTTGTCTTATTGTGCTGGTATTTACCCGGAATGCAGTGGTTGCAGCGCTTGCGTTGTATATATGGAGCATATTTTTTACGTACGCAGTGGAGCACGGTTTCGGCTTCAAATGGTTTTGGCCCAATCACCCCATACTCAATAACTCGGCGCTTATATGGTCGGCGCTCCTACCGTTCATCGCGACGGGGATTTTAGCGGTCACTATTCTACGATTGCGCGAGGTGTCGTCAGCGGGCTATCGATTGCAGATAGGGTTGTTAGTCATATTTACGTTGGCTATCCCGATATCCTGGTTTTGGCCGAGCGTGATTGGTACTGCAATCCTGCCGACCTATTGCATCCAGTATCTGTCGTTAATCGGTATCAGCTTTTGGCGTTGGCGAAAGGGCGATCGCAACGCAGGGTTATTTTTGCTGTTCACCTCTCTCTATGTACTGCCGCTGGCGATTTCCATTGTTACCGTTCCTAATAATTCCTCGCTTTGGTACGACAATATCGTACGTTACGTCGTGCAATTAATTCAGATCGGTTTGCTGGCGGGATGCATCGGGCTGCGGTTTCGCGAAACGATCAGAAATGAGGAAGCAGCTAAGGCAGACTCCAGCGCAAAAAGTGAATTTCTGGCACGCATGAGTCACGAAATCCGCACGCCGATGAACGGTATCCTCGGTATGTCGGAACTGTTGAACGACTCGGGTTTGAACGGCACGCAACGCCGCTATAACGATATTGTTTATTCATCGGCCACGGCGTTGCTCACGGTCATCAATGACATTCTGGATTTCAGCAAAATTCAAGCAGGTCGGATGCGAGTTGAAGTCGTGCCGTTCGATTTGCATCGCGTCGCGGTCGATGCGCTGACGTTATTTCGCCTGAAAGCAGACGAAAAAAATATCGAATTGCTTTGTGATATCCCCTCCGACATGCCGGCATGGGTTAGCGGCGATCCCACTCGCATTCGACAAATGCTGATTAATTTTCTCGGCAACGCGATTAAATTCACCGATAGCGGTGAAATTCGATTGTCCATAACACCCTCGCCTCATAACGGGCTGACGCGCATCGCTGTCAGCGATACGGGTGTCGGCATTGCGACTGCGCAGCAAGCGCAATTGTTTAAGGCTTTTTCGCAACTGGAGGACGGGTCTCGGCACTACGGTAGCACCGGTCTTGGCTTGGTCATCACAAAGCAGTTGGCGGAGTTGCTAGGAGGCAGTGTCGGTGTCCGTAGCGAGCCGGCACGCGGTAGCTGTTTCTGGATAGATCTGCCATTGCCGCCGACGTCGGTGCAGGAAGCTCCACAATCGTTAGATGTACTCGCGGGAAAATCGGTATTGCTGGTCGATGACAATGTGCATTTCTGCGAATTGGCTGCGATGCATATTCGAAATTGGCAAATGCAGATCCATGTTGCCCATAACGCTGAGCAGGCTTTGCGCTGTGTCGCCGAGCAGCGCGCAATCGATAACACATTCGATCTGATCTCAATCGATTTAAAGATGCCGGGCAAGAATGGGCTGGAGCTGGCTCGCGCGCTTCAACAGGAGTACGGCGAAAACCTGCCGCCCCTGCTATTGCTAACCGCCTGTACGGATATACCGGATCTTGCCGAACGCGAAGCCGCCGGTATTGTTGTCACGGAGGAGAAGCCATTGCTTGCCGCCGATTTGCGAGCGGCCTTTAGTCGTACATTAGGGCTGGCAGCGACGCGGGCGAGCCTGCATCAGGTGAAAAGCATGAATGCTGTTTCTAGCACTCCGCTTATGGTCCTGGTGGCAGAAGATAACGTAACCAATCAAGTTGTCATTCAGACGATGTTGCGCAAACTCGGTCACGACAGTGTGATCTGCGCGAACGGTTCTGAATTGCTGTTCACCTATCGAGTTCGTTACGAAGAGTTCGATCTGATTCTGATGGATTGCGAAATGCCGGTTCTGAATGGTTACGATGCCACGCTGTCTATTCGCGCGTTAGAGGAGCGACTCGAGCTGCGCCGTTGCCCCATCGTTGCGTTGAGCGCGCACACGTTAGAGGAGCATGTGGAGCGGTGCTTCGCGGCGGGTATGGATGAACATGTCGCGAAGCCATTGAATTTATCGCGGCTGCGGCAATGCCTGGATAAATATGCGCAGCGCGCTTCGCACGCATAGTTACTCGATATTTTTTACGATACGTTCAAGTGCCGAACGTAATGCAGGAATATCGCCTTTCTCAAGTTTTGCGGTGACATTGTGGGGCGCTGCCACCTGATCCAATTCGTACAGCGAACCGCTCAAAAGAATACACGGCGTATTCCCGTGAGCGCTGGCAATAGTGGTGAGCAGCTCATTACCTTCGATATCGAGCAAGTGGTAATCGGTGACGATCAAATCGATGGGTTGCGTCAGTGCGGCGGTGACTTGCGCGCGATTTTCAGCCCTGACGCAGCTGATGGTCGGCAGCATTTTTTGTAGATGACGCTCCAGCAACAAATAATCCGTATCGTTGTCTTCGATAATTAATCCCCGCAAGGGCTTTCCAGAATTATTAATGGGCGTAATGCTGTCCATACTCTTCTCACACGCTTAGCGGCTGGCTAGGGAGGCTTACTGCCGCTCCATGCTCAGCTTCTGCTGCTATCGTTAAAAAACTTAAACAGTTGGTCGGCGGGCACAGGGCGCTGGAGATAGTATCCCTGAAACATATCGCAGCCGGCATTCCTTAGAAAAATCATCTGCTCTTTAGTTTCAACGCCTTCAGCGATAACTTTCAGACCCAATTTTTCCGCGAGTGCGATGATCGCTCGAACAATTGCCGCATCGTCTTGATCTGTCGGCAGATCGGAAATAAATGCCCGGTCAATCTTTAACAGATCTACAGGAAATTGTTTTAGATAACTGAGGCTCGAATAGCCTGTGCCGAAATCGTCGAGTGCAATCGAAACGCCGAGGTTGTGCAAGTCGGACAATATCGAGCGTGCGATGTTCGTGTCCTGCATCAATGCGGTTTCGGTAACCTCCACCTCGAATAATTCGGGTGGCAATTCGGTGTCGTGCAATGCCCGCGCTACGCACTCAACCAGATTCGGTTGGCGAAACTGATAAGCAGAAAAATTCACCGCCACGCGTAAAGGCGTACCTTGTTGTCGCCACTGCTGAATTTGACGGCAAGCTTCGCGTAAAACCCATTCGCCGATTGGCACGATAAGGCCCGATTCCTCGGCAAGCGGAATAAACATGTCTGGAGGAACCATGCCGATATCCGGACGATGCCACCGGATAAGCGCTTCGACGCCAAGGATACGGCCATCCGCAGTTCTGGCCTGCGGTTGATAGTGCAATTGAAATTGCTGCTGGTCCAGCGCCATTTCCAACGCGCGATTCGTCTCCAGTTTTTTCTGTAGCATCGATCGCATTTGCGTTGAATATTCGCGATAGCTGTTACCGGGTTGCTGTTGCGCGTGGTGTAGCGCGATTGCAGCGTGACCCAGTAACTCTGAGCTGTCTTTCGCATCGCGCGGAAACATGCTGCAGCCGACACTCGCATAAACGCGCCATTCGTAGCGAGCGAGCATGAAAGGTCGCGTCACGATCGACAGCAACGCTTCGGCCATTTTTGCGACGTCTGCTTCCTCGCGCAGATGCGTGGCGATAATGGCGAATTCATCGGCAGCCATACGCGCGACGATGTTGTCGCGGCCGATGATTGCACGCAAACGCGCACCCAACTCAATTAGCAGCTGATCGCCCGCTGCCGCGCCGAGATGATCGTTGACATCCTTGAACCGATCGAGGTTGAAACTGAATACCGCGATGAGTGGTTGAGATTTCCCAATGCTATGCAAACCGCTGGCATTGTTCAGACACTGCGCAAGCTTATCGATAAAAAATGTTCGGTTCGGCAAGCCGGTCAACAGGTCGTAATTGGCTAAATATTGAATACGCTCCTGCGCGAGACGATGGTCTCTGCGCGTGCTGCTGTCGCGCAGTTCGCGTTGAATCGCGGAGGGCAGGCGTTTCAAATGTCCCTTGATGAAATAATCCTGCGCACCGAGTCGCATTGCTTCGACAGCACGGTCTTCGCCAATCGTGCCGGATACGAAAAAGAAGGGCACATCGGGGTCCAATGCACGCACGACTTCCAGTGCCTCGTGGCCATTGAAGCTGGGCATTGTGTAATCTGAAAAAACGATATCCCACGGCGATTTCAGTGCCTCTACCAGATCACTCCTGCAATCGACATGGCGGAACTCGGGTGCAAAACCGCCTTTCTTGATGACGTTCAGCAGTAGAAGTACATCGTCTTCGTTATCCTCGACGATCAATGCGCGAATCGGTGCTGCGGCTTCCATTTTCGCTACCTCAGTATCATCAATGTCTTTCCAAACCATTTTCTTTATAAATCTATTTCACGTGCGGTAACTCGTTAAGCAATAACCAGAACACACCTAATTGACTGACTGCTTGCACGAACTCGTTGTAATCGACGGGTTTACGTACATAACTGTTCGCGCCGAGATTGTAGCCCTGCACGATATCCTGCTCCTCGCGCGAGGACGTTAAAATCACGACCGGAAGAATTTGCGTTTTTTCGTTCTGTCGAATTTGTTGTAATACTTCCAGCCCATCGATTCGAGGCAATTTCAAATCCAGCAATACCAGTGCAGGCAACTGGGGAGACGTGTCGGCGTGTGCGCCGGTGGCGAACAGATAATCGAGTGCTTCAACCCCATCGCGCGCAACGATAACTTTGTTGCTGATGTTCAGCTTCGCGAAAGCGCGCAGTGCTAATGCTTCGTCATCCGGATTGTCTTCGACCAAGAGTATCGGTCTGGTGTTCATGTCGGAACTCCTTCGGTACGGCTAGCGTGAAATAAAATGTGGCACCTTTATCGACGGTCGCTTCGGCCCAGATATGCCCACCATGCCGATGAATAATGCGTTGCACAGTGGCGAGCCCGACGCCTGTGCCGGTGTAGTCCTTGGCGTCATGCAGACGCTGAAATGCGCCAAATAATTTGCCGGCATAGGCCATGTCGAAACCTGCACCGTTATCCTGTACGAAATAACACGCGTCGCCTTTGTATTGGCGCATTCCAAATTCGATTCGAGCCTGCTCGCGTTTGTTGGTGTACTTCCACGCGTTGTTCAGCAGGTTCTCTAATGCGATCCGCATTAAATGCATATCGCCAACAGCGGTTAACTGCGTGGTGATACGCACATCGACATTGCGCGTGGGATCGGCGTCGCGCAGATCGTGGACAATCTCTTCCGCAATAACGCTTAAGTCGATCGGTTCCTGATTCAGCGTTACGCGGCTGACGCGGGCGAGTTTGAGCAAATCGTCGATTAATCGGCCCATGCGCTGCGCGCCTGAGCGAACGCGCGCTAGATAGTCGCGCCCGGTTTCATCCAGTTGATTGCCGTAATCCTCAAGCAGCGCCTGACTGAAGCCATCGATCGCGCGCAACGGTGTGCGCAGATCGTGCGACACCGAATAACTGAACGCTTCGAGTTCTTTGTTGGTACGCTCGAGTTCGGCAGTGCGCTCGCCGACGCGCATCTCCAATTCGGTATTCAGACGTTGAATTTCCAACAGCGCACGGCGTTGATCGTCGATGTCGTCAGCAGTGCCGATCCATTCGTGCAAGCGACCGCGATCGTCCAGCAGCGGTACCGCGCGCAAATTCACATAGCGATAAGCGTCATGCTCTGCGCGCCACAAACGCACCTCGCATTTCAACGGTTTCGATTCGGCACTGGCTTGCTGCCAGAGTTTTTTAACCTTGTCGCGATCATTCTCGTGGAAGGCATTGAGCCATCCCCAACCGCGATATTCAGTGGACGTCTGACCGGTATATTCATCCCACCGCAATTGATCGTCACCGAATTGACCTTCGGCATCCGCGAGCCAGACCACGGAGGTCAACGCGGTAACCAATGTCCGATAGCGGCGTTCGCTGTCGAGCAACGCTCGATCGGCTTCCTGACGTTCCAGAATTTGTTGCTGTAGTTGCGTGTTTGAGGATTCAAGTTCGGCGTTGCGCGTGCCAACTTCCGCTAATAATTCGTTGAATGAACCGGCGAGATATCCGATTTCATCATCCGTAGTTTTATCGGCGCGCAAACTGTAATCGCGCTGTTCGGTCACGCGACGTGCGATATCGGTAATCTGCAAAATCGGGCGAGCTACGCGTGCCTGCAGCCAAAACGACATCAGCATCGAGATAATCAATGCCAGTAGCATCACTAACAACACAATACCGGCGTAATGCCAAACCCGTTCGTAGAGTTGGTAGCGGGCCTTGATGTAAATCGTGCCGAGAATTTCGTTTTGATCGACGATGCGCCGGAATACGATCAGGTTGTCGCCCTCGACGCGCTGACCTTCGCCTTCCGGCAGTGCCGGAAACTTATCCGCGCTGTTTTCCGCGCTCGAATAACTCGCAAACAATGCGCCTCGGGCGTTGTAAATAGCGGTGGCCAAGATTTGTGGTCTAGCGGCTAACGTGGCAAGACTTTCGTTCGCAACTTTTCGATCATTAAATTGCAGCGCGGATACGTTGGCGAGACCGAGCAAATTACTTTGTGTTGTTAAATCCTGCGTCAATCGTTCGTGATAATCGCGCAGGTCATACAGCACCATCACACTTCCGGAGATGAGCAGCGCAGATAGCGTGGTGAGCAACACGCCCGCAAATAACTTCTGGCGAATCGAGCGCAAACTGAACCATCCTTTCATGGCGCAGCCTCTCCACGTACGTTGCGCGCCACTTTCAACAGCTGAGCGCTTAATCGCAAACCTTGGCGATTGACGGAGGCGAGCCCCACATCAAAACGCACACGATTGTCCTGAACCTCGAAGTTAATACCGCCGCCGTCATCGAGATCGGCCGGACTTTCTGTGACCAATAACAATGGCAATTTCTGAGACTGAGATATTAATTTCGGCTGGTTTGATTGTTCAGAGCGCGCAATAAACAACACGTGCAAGCCGGTCGGGCTTGCGTTGCCATCTACTTTTCTCACCTGCACGGGACGACCATTAACAGTGTGGTTGCGCACCACGTTGCCGAGTTCGGCAAGCAGGCTATCCGGCCCGGCAACGCCGAGAACGATGGGACTGTCGCCGCTGGCGAATGCGTTTTGTGGCCATTCGACGTACTGGCAGAATTTATAGAGAAAAGCGGCTTTCACCTGATATTCAGCGACATTGCCGAATGATTCGTCGGCGATACTCGATTCTGGAGCCGTGACAAGAAACGCGAATATCGCTACCGACAATGTTGCCGCCCTGGCTAGGTGGCCGGTGCGTAAATGCGAGCGCCGGCGCCATTGCTCGCTTCGCGCGATCAACGACGAGCACCATTTGTATCGTTTAAACATCACTGTTCGGATCAGAATTTCCATATCATTTCCGCATACAGCGCCCGGCGAAATTCGCTGTAGATGGGCGCAGTGCCAAATTCCGCGTGGCGACGATCGAATAAATTCAACGCATTAAGAGATAGTTGGAGGCTGGGTGACACGTTCCAACCGACGCGCGAATCGAGCACGGTATAACCGGCAACGTCGGGATCCGGCAGGCGCGCTATTGAACGAAGTATCAGATCGAACTCGACGTTATGCGGCAGATTGACCGCAGATCGCAATGAGAATTGCTGCCGCGGGTCGTTACCCTCTGTCTGCGTACCCCCGGTGCTGGTGCTATCGGAATCCAATCGCCGATGTTGAGAAAGATGGTTGTAGCCTGCACTCAAATGCCAATCGTTCGTTATCCGATAAGTACCCCATATTTCGACGCCATAAGCGCGGCTCTCCATTTTATTATCGATAACTAACGGTTGGCCTACGGGCCGTTCGATGGTACGTAAATCGTCGTAATCGTTGTAAAACGTTGAAATCGAAAACGACAGATTTTTAGTGGGCTGCGAGCGATAGCCAATTTCGTAAGCGGTGAGTTTTTCCGATTGGAAATCGGGACTGCCCACTAGCGTGTACGGAGGCGTGCCTGGAAAAAATAAATCACTGTCGATTCGCGATGGCGTGCGCACTGCGCGCGAAACTGCTGTCCACAACAGTGCATCGTTCGGGAGCTTCAACGCGAGACGTGCGTTCGGCTGGAACTCCCAATCGGTATAGGGATTGCGTTCGAGTTTTGCGCCGACAGTGAGGCGCAGGCGTTCGCTCAGTATGACTTCATCCTGAACGAACAAATTGGTCCAGTTAAGTGAGGTTTTTTCCGGAAGAAAAGCGAGAAGCGCTCCATTATCGACATCGTCACGCGAGCTTCGATAACCACCGCCCCACACGATGTTGTGCTTACCGCCCACTAATATTTGATGTTGCAGGTCGATGTCGTAGGTGTCGAGCGTTTCGGAAAAAATACCCGGATATTTGCGTTCGGTGTGATCGTAAAATACCTGGACTTGCAATGACGAACCATTTTGTAAGTCGCGATTCCAGCGTGCGAGCAAATTGTGGCCGCTGAATTCGCGATCATCGACGATCGGCTGATTAACCGCGCCATCGTAGGCATCGCCTTGGATTACAAAACTATCGCCGCTGTTGTTGCTGTCGACTCGGAAACCCGCTTGGCGTTTACCCCAATCGTTGTGAGCATTCTGATGAGTGCCGGTTTCAGTACTGTCGCGGCTGAATCCTTTTGCATAAACCCGATAGCTCGTGTTTTCGGTAACTTGCCCGCCGTAGCGTGCCGCCGCGTTGCGCTCATCGGAGCCCGCGCCGAGGCTAAGCAGTCCACCCTGAGTGGCATCCGAGCTGCGCGTAATAATATTGATGACGCCGTTTACCGCGTTCGAACCCCACAGCGTACCGCCGGGGCCGCTAATGACCTCAATGCGATCGATATCCTCTATCACGACATCCTGCACATCCCAAAACACACCGGAGTAAAGCGGCGTGTATACGCTGCGCCCGTCTATCAGCACCTGCAGTTTGTTCGTCGTGGTGGTATTGAAGCCGCGTGCGCTGATCGCATATTGATACGAATCGATACGAGCGACCTGTAAATTAGGTGCTAACCGTAACGCCTCTGGAATGCTGGTTGCTCCAGATCGGCGAATGTCATCGTGTGTAATTACGAAAATGGCGGCAGGCGCATCCGACAGATTTTGTGCGTGCCGTGCGACCGAGGTAATTTGAATGGCCGAGAGTTCATCAAGACTGAGATCGGCAAGCGCCGGTGGATTAGCGGCTTCGGCGGAGATTGTAATGAGCAGACAGAGCGATGCTACAGAGAAGTTGCCGGATTTTACTGCGACGCCGTTTTGTCGCTCAGATGCCTCTGCTCTAATCGGCGTGGCTGTTAATAACCCACTTATCCTTCCCACGACCATGCCCTTAATCAATTAGGGTGGAGAAAGCGTAGTGTACGCGATGTATAAACTCCAATGATTTTAATAAGGGATTTCGCAAGGCATTATTTTGAAATAAAAAAATCGGGATATTTGAATATTGGTTTTAAATAATTCTAAGCTCCGCCATAGCCTTAAGAAAAATAGGATTAATTTTTTATAGCTAACTAATTCTTGTCACTGTCGCGATAACAGAGCTTCCAATGCGCGCAGAGTTTGTTCAAGCGACGTGCGATCGGCACAACGCAGCGTCGCATGGCCGACTTTGCGTCCGGGTTTGAACGCTTTTCCGTAAACATGCGGATGGCAATTTTCGAGCGCTGTGAGTTGTTCAAGCGGCGGAATCGAACCAATAAAATTCACCATCGCGCTTTCGCCATTTTTGGCAGTTGAGCCGAGCGGTAAGCCAGCCACCGCACGCAGGTGATTTTCGAATTGACTGCATTCGCTGCCTTCAATTGTCCAATGCCCGGAGTTGTGAACGCGCGGCGCAATCTCGTTTGCAGTAAGACCGCCGTCGACTTCAAAAAATTCGAAGGCAAGTACGCCGACGTAATCGAGTTTGTCGAGCGTACGCGTCGCGTAATTTTCAGCGAGTGTTTGCAGCGGATGAGCAGTGCTGGCGATCGATAAACGCAAAATTCCGTCGCGATGCGTGTTGTGCACGAGGGGGTAAAAGCGCGTTTCTCCGCTGCGACCACGCACTGCGATCAGCGATACTTCGCCAGTGAAATTAACGAAACCTTCGAGCAGGCACGGCACATTGCCCAGCGCGGCAAATGCCCCTTCGACATCGCTCGTTACACGCAATACTTTTTGACCTTTACCGTCGTAACCGAGCTGACGCGTTTTTAATACCGCAGGCAACCCAATTTGCGCAACGGCATTTTCCAAATCCTGTTGCGATTCGATATTCGCGAACGCCGGCGTTGGAATGTCGAGTTCGCGAAAAAGATTTTTTTCTAGCCAGCGGTCGCGCGCGGTACGCAATGCGTTCGCCGATGGATACACCGGTACGAACTGCGATAAAAACGCGACGGTATCGGCCGGCGCATTTTCGAATTCGAATGTCACCACATCGCACTCTTCGGCGAGCATGCGCAAATGCTCGTTATCCGAATAATCCGCGCATAGATGTTCACCGAGCTCGGCCGCACAGGCATCGGGGGCCGGATCGAGAAATACGAAATGCATGCCGAGGGGATGTCCCGCTAACGCGAGCATGCGACCGAGTTGGCCGCCACCGATGATGCCGATTTTCATTGCGCTTTGTTCTTCATAGTTTGGACTCGAGCCGCGGGTCAGGATTGTCGAGCACCGTTTGCGTCTGCTCGGCGCGGAATGTCTTCAACTTCTGCGCATATTGCGGATATTTATTGCCGAGAATACTGGCTGCCAACAATGCGGCGTTAATCGCACCGGCTTTACCGATCGCCAGTGTCGCCACGGGAACACCGGCGGGCATTTGCACGATGGATAGCAATGAATCGACGCCGCTCAGCATCGACGATTGCACCGGTACACCCAGCACCGGTAAGTGCGTTTTTGCCGCGCACATGCCAGGTAAATGTGCCGCGCCGCCAGCGCCGGCGATGATCACTTCGATGCCGTGACTTTCGGCATTGGCCGCGTAATCGAATAATAAATCCGGTGTGCGATGCGCCGAAACCACCTGGATTTCATGCGGAATATCGAGGCGATCGAGCATTTCTGCGGTGTGCTGCAGCGTTGCCCAATCCGATTTTGAACCCATGATGACGCCGACCAGTGCGCTCATTGCCTGTTACCTGTATTTGTCATCGATTACCGACCGATAAAAATAAATTAGCCCCGGCGCTTTTCTTTCGGAATCGCGGAACAGGGCTGACGGCTTAGTTTGAAATATTGAGGCGGGGGAGTTTAGCTTCTCAAAACGGGTTAGTCGACCTTGGCACGCGCCAGTGCCATCCAGAATGCCGCGACCAGCGTACCGGCCATTGCCAGCCCCATATCCTTCTGCGCATCCCATTCATCGCCCTGCGTACCGAGATACGCCACGCCGAGATCGCCGCCAAAAAATGCCGCCGCGGCCCATTCGATGACTTCATAAATACCGGCGTGCGACATGATGAATGCCATCACCAGTAAATATCGCAAAGCTTGCGGGCGGGTGATGCGCGGCGCGAACAATTCCCAAAATGCGGGGAACAACAACGCGCCATAAAGAAAATGCACCAATCGATCGAAATGATTGCGTTGCAAACCGAGTACATCGCTTAAGCGATAGCCGCTCAGCGCTTGCAGCCAATCGTCATACGGAACTTCCGCATACGTGTAATGTGCGCCGACGGCATGGAGCAGCATGAAAATCCATAGCAGCGTGTAGGTCAGGTTGCTAAAGCGATAATGTTTGAAGCCGAAAATAATTAGCGGAACCGCGATAACCACCAGCGCATTTTCGAGCAGCCAGTCGTGGCGATCGAGTGGAGTGATGGCGAGGACTAGCCATATTGCGATGTAAGCCACAAGAAGAGCGCACGGATAGCGGATAAAAAACTGATTCATATCTGTGCTCGTGATGGAGCGAATTGTTTTGTATCG
>CAMLJR010000007.1 GCA_946480345.1 uncultured Spongiibacteraceae bacterium | reverse complement strand
TCGGCTTCGATGCGCTGCCGTGGCTGATGCAATACGATCCGAACGGCGAGGACGTCTATTTAGCGGAATGGCGTGCACGCCTCGCGCTGCGCGATGGCAACTGGTCGCAAATCGAAAGCTGGGTGGCGCAATTGCCGAGCGAGCTTGCGCACACCTCGCGTTGGCAATATTGGCGGGCTCGTGCGCTGGCGGCACAGCAAGATAATTCCGAAAAACAAAAGCAGGCGCAGGAATTATTTTCATTACTCGCTCGCGAACGCAGTTATTACGGTTTTCTCGCCGCCGATTTATTGAAAACGCCGTATCAGTTGAACGATCAGCGCACTACCGCATCCATCGCACCCGATACACTGCTGCAATATCCAGCCATTGCCCGCGCTCGCGAATTTTATTTGCTGAGCGAAAAAGCCAACGCACGTCGCGAGTGGATGTACGCGATGCGCACGCTGAGCGCGGCGGAAAAACAAAGCGCAGCATTACTCGCTGCGCAATGGGACTGGCATGATCAAAGTATTCGCAGTGCAAATCAGGGCGGCATTGCCAACGATTTGCGGCTGCGCTTTCCGATCGGTTATCGCGACGACATGCAACTGGCCGCGAAAAAAACCGCACTGCCATTGCAATGGTTATTTGCGATAACGCGACAGGAAAGCGCATTCATCGCCGATGCACGTTCTTCGGTGGGTGCCATGGGATTGATGCAATTAATGCCGGATACGGCGCGCCAAGTCGCGCGCGGCGAACGCATAACGATCAGCACCAATGATCTCGTACAACCGGATACGAATATCCGGCTCGGTAGCGTCTATTTACGCGGCTTGTTCGATCGCTATTCGGGTAATCGGGTGCTCGCAACGGCGGCTTATAACGCGGGGCCGTCGCGAATCAGCAAATGGGTAAACAACCAAACCGAGGCGCTGCCAGCGGATGTATGGATCGAAGTGCTGCCGTATCGGGAAACACGCGAATATGTTCAAAACGTTCTGGCGTTCGCGGTTATTTATGGCCAACGCTTGGGACAACCGACGCCGCTGTTAAAAGAATCGGAAAAACAAATCGGCAACAACAGTGCCGCGCTGGCCGAGAATTCCAAAAACGCGCACTGAGTGTTGCGACTCAATCAAGAAATGGAATGATTCGAATAAACCCGTCGAATCATTCCACGACAACAACCGTATCGCCGACATGAATGGCGCCGATACTGCGATGAATCAGATTCTGGCCGAAATAAACTGCGTTGCCGCGACGACGCGTTTTCGCCAGCGCTTGCACAACGTCCGGCTGCTTCCGTGCAGTGCGCGGATCGATCGACGGAATCACACAGCGCGAACACGGTTTCACGACATCGAATTCGAGCGCGCCAATACGTAGCCGCTTCCAAGTGTCCTCCGCGTACGGCACATCGCCGTCGATCACAATATTCGGGCGAAATCGGTCGGCGCCAACCGGCTCGGCCAAGGCGCTGTTAAATTCGCGCAACGATGCTTCCGTAATCAGTAAGATCGGAAATCCGTCGGTAAAAGACACGCGATCGCCGCTCTTTCCATAATTCATGTCCACCTGCCTGATACTGTCGTCCGGCATGTAGTGCAAACGCGCGTCGATACCGAGATAACGCGAAAACCAATTCGCCACCTGATCGCCCATATCGCGCGTTTCGACACTATCGCCCCATAAATTGACGCACGCAGCCGTATGCCCAGAGTTAGGCTCGATTTCCAGCGGCGGCATCGATGGCGCCGATAATTCGAATCCATGCTCACTCGCAATAACGTTTACCAGGCACATTTTCGGATATTCGCGCTGTGTCAGGAATTTTCCACTGCTATCGGCAACCATGAATCTCCGATCCGCTGCCGGACCGAATTCATCGATCACCACAGTGGGTAACGAGATCATGCCCAATGATTTCACCGGGTAAATAGCGAGCTGGGTCACTTTCAGCGACATAACAAAAACACCTTCTTTTTTTAAAAAAATCGAATATTTGGAATATCAAATAACGGTTGTCGCAAACTGAACGTCGAACTCACAATAGCGCCACATGCAGCTGGTCAATAACTCGGCGACCGGCGTGATATTTTCGAAACTTACTCGAATTTCCTTGCAGCGGATAATAAATCCACTAAGGTTTTATTCACATTTTAAAAATAAGCGCAGTGATGACCAGCAGTACTCTTCTCGCACGGCAAGCAATCTACGACACGCGTTTGCGTGTGCATGCCTACGAGCTGCTGTTTCGCGCGCACCAGGACGATGGCGCCAACTTTATCGACGGCGACCACGCTACCTCGACGGTATTAATAAACGCATTTACTGCCTTGCCCGTCGAGGAAATTCTCGAAGGCAAACCGGCTTTCGTGAACTTCACCCGTAATCTGCTCGACAATCCACCGCCGATCGATCCGAGTCAATTGGTGGTGGAGGTGCTCGAAAATATCACGATCGATGATGCGACCATCGCCGCGCTGCGCAGCCTTAAAGCGAGTGGTTACACGATCGCGCTCGACGATTACGTGTATTGCGAAGGTCACGATGAGCTGATCGCGCTCGCCGACCTGGTCAAGGTCGACGTGTTGGAGAATTCGCTGGATGACGTGCGCGCGCTGCTGGAGCGTTTGCGTCCATACGATGTCGTGCTGCTGGCGGAGAAAGTCGAAACCCAGGAAATGTTCGAGGTCTGCAAACAGCTTGGCTTCAAGTTGTTTCAAGGCTATTTCCTGGCACGCCCGCAGGTGGTCAAAGGACGGGTGCTGAAAAGCGACCAACGCACCGTGTTGCAGCTGATTTCCACGCTGCGCCGCCCCGATGTGGAATTCCAGGAAATCGAGCAAGTCATTCAAACCGATTCGGTGCTGACATTAAAAATGCTGCGGCTGGTGAACTCCGCACTCTTTCAGCAACGCCGCGAAATCACCTCCATCCGTCAGGCACTGACATTTCTCGGCATCGATAAGATTCGCAGCTGGGTTCACTTGCTGTCGCTCGGCAAGCTTGAAAACAAACCCGCGGCGCTCTTCACCACCACGCTGGTGCGCGCCCGGTTTGGTCAGTTGCTGGCCGAACGCGCGGCGGCGAGCGGTCTGCAAGGCGACAGTCAATTCACGATTGGTTTGCTCTCGACGCTCGATGCCTTTCTCGGCATAGAGCTCGCCGAAATATTGGATAGCATCGCTGTTCCGCGCGATATGCGTGAGGCGCTCGTTGAGCAGCAAGGCAGTAATGGGTTATTGCTGAAGGTCGCACTGGCCTACGAGCGCGCCGAATTCGATGCCATCGATTGGCAGCAGTTGCAGACGTTGGGATTGGATGCGCAGGGAGTTCAACAAGCATATCTCGACAGCCTGAATTGGGCCGACGAAAACCTGCAACTGCTCAACTGATCGAGTTTAGAAACGCCCCTGCCCGCGCGGCCTCGAAGGGCCACATCAACTCCGCTCTGTCGCTCATGCGCCTCAGCACCGGAATCGTCAATGCGTAACGCGACATCAGCTCGTCGTCCTCACTGATGTCGACGCATTCGATGCAATGCTTTTGGTCATCGAGCAATGGCGCCAGCAGCGCCTCGGCCTGCTCACACAAGTGGCAGCCGAGGGTGCCGTACAACACGAAATGCTGCATGGTTTAACCGCTGAATGGATCAGCGTAAATCGTAGCCGCTTTCGTTGTGCAGAACGATATCGAGCCCTTCGGTTTCCTCATCGGATGTAACCCGTAAGCCGATGGTGACATCGATCAGTTTATAAATGATGAAGCTCGCGATCAGCGTATACACGAGCGTGGCGCTGATGCCGGCCAACTGCACCAACACCTGAGAACCCATCGATTCGATCCCGGCGGCAAATCCGCGCCCGCTAAAAATTCCGAGATTCGGCGACGCGAAAATCCCCGCCAGAAATGTTCCGAGAATGCCGCCAACCCCGTGCACCGGAAACACATCGAGCGAATCGTCGATCTTCAAAACGCGCTTGATGCCGAGGGTTGCAAAGAAGCAGATCGCTCCGGCGCTGATGCCGATAACGAGCGCTCCTGCTGGGCCGACGTACCCGGATGCCGGTGTGATCGTACCGAGGCCGGCAATTAAACCGGTGACCGCACCCAACATGCTGGGCTTGCCGAATTTCACCCATTCAATGCATAGCCACGTGAATGCCCCTGCCGCTGCCGACAGATGGGTCACCAACATCGCCATGCCAGCGTTGCCATCGGCGGCGAGCGCACTTCCGGCATTAAATCCATACCAGCCGACCCAGAGCATGCCGGCGCCGGTCACTGTCATCGTCATGTTATGCGGTGGCATTGCCGTGTCGCCAAAGCCGCGACGTGGACCCAACACTAACGCGCCGACCAATGCCGCGACACCGGCAGTGATATGCACCACGGTGCCGCCGGCGAAATCGAGCAGACCCATCTTAGCCAGCCAGCCGCCGCCCCACACCCAATGGGTAATCGGGAAATACACCGCAATCAGCCAAAGTGCGGAGAACCACAATACGGCAGAAAACTTGATGCGCTCGGCAAAACCGCCGATCACCAGTGCCGGCGTAATAATCGCGAACGTCATCTGGAACATCAGGAACACCGTCTCGGGGAGAGTACCGGTGGTGCTGTTTACTGTTACACCCGCCAGCAAACCTTTGCTTAGATCGCCGATGAAGGCATTGCCCTCGGTAAACGCCAGACTGTACCCCAGCACAAACCACAGCATCGACGCCAAACATGCGATGGCAAAGCATTGCATCATTACGCTCAGTACGTTCTTGCTGCGCACAAGCCCTGCATAAAACAATGCCAGGCCGGGAAGCGTCATAAACAGAACGAGCGCGGTCGATGTCAGCACCCAGGCTGTGTTCGCGCCTTCGACGGCAACAGGCTCTGCCTGAGCCAAGCCGGCCATTCCGCAGGCCAGCAACACTAGCCCTTGTTTGATTCGATTTTGCAGCATTTGGACTCCCTTAGCGGCGACGCGCACCATAAATGATCTTTCAGGCATTATTTCGGTGCAGCGCGAACACCCCGAGCGCTGCGATTAAAAAAACAACGAAAATGGATAGGCCAAAAAATCTTATATTTTTCAATGGCATTTGAGAAACTCAGCAAATTAGGCGCCCCCACAAAATAAGGTGCCACATCAGCATCGCGGCAAATGAGCAAATTTCGTACCTCATAAGCTCTTTTGCTTTTAATGAGTGCACAGCGTCCTTGCACATAGACGATGCCAACTGCCGCGTACGGCGTGCGTCGGCAGCAATCTCTTCTATGCTAAGGAAACAAAAAAACTGGGCGAAGCGGCACCTGAATGCAAAAAATCGATGTAATAAAAATTTATCAACGCAAAACCGCATTGGTTATCGACGATTTTCCGGATATGCGCGGGTCGATCCGCAGAATGCTGGTGAACTTCGGTATAGCCGATGTCGAAACCGCGACGAATGGCACTGACGCCATCGCTCACTGCGAAAACAAACATTTCGACATCATCCTCTGCGACTACAACCTCGGCGACGGCAAAAACGGCCAGCAGATTCTCGAGGAGTTGCGTTACCGCCGGCTGCTGAAACGCACCACGGCGTACATGATGATTACCGCCGAAACGACCAAGGGCATGGTGTTCGGAGCGCTCGAATATCAGCCCGACGATTACCTGACGAAACCGTTTACGCAGACCGTGCTGCAAAAACGGCTCGATCGTCTGGTACTCGAGAAGGAAGAGCTGCACGAAATCAACCGCGCGATGGATGAGCAGGATTACGATCTGGCCATCGCACTATGCGACGAGCAAATCGCCAATCGCAGCCGTTACGAACAACGCTGTTACCGCATCAAGGCTCGCTGCTTTCTCGAAAAGCATTTATATCCGCAGGCACGCGACATTTATGAGGAAGTGCTCGATGACCGCCCGGTCGACTGGGCCCAGATCGGGCTCGGGCAATGCCTGATGGAAATGGGCGAACTCGACGCCGCCGAGCAGGTTTTTCAGCAATTGATTCAGCAAAACTGCCTATGTCTTGAGGTCTACGACGCGCTCGCGGAAATCAAAACTCAGCGCGGCGATATCGCGGCGGCGCAGCAATTGCTCGAACACGCGAGCGAGGTGTCGCCGAATGCGATATTGCGCCAACAGTTACTTGCGGAGATCAGTCAAAACAACGGTGATTGGGATCGCGCCGAAAAAGCCTACCGCAAGGTGGTGCGCCTCGGCTCGAACTCCTGTTACGAATCGCCGGAAAATTATTTCAAGCTCGCGCGCTGTATTTCCTCGCAGCTCAAAAACGCAGAACAGCAAGATCGCAAACGTATAAATGATGTCGAGGAAGTGCTTGATCGCGCTCGCCGACGTTATCGCGACGATCCGCAGGTGCGCCTGCAATCCGACATCATCAACGCTGCCGCTTACGCCGATGCCGGACAAACCGACGAATCGCGCAAACGCCTCGAATCGGTGGCTGCGAAAATGGCGCCGAAGGAAGGAGAGGAAGAACCAGCGCAGTCAGCTCAGGTAATGCTCGATCTCGCACGTTGTTATCGTGCGATGGGCGACAGCGAGGGCGCGCAAAAAATTCTGCGTGAGCTGGCGGACAAACATCCTGATGATGAAGCGATTGGCGAAGCGATCGATCAGCTCTCCGAGGAGCCGTTATCGCGCAAAGGCAAAGACAAAGCCATCGAGCTCAACCGCCGGGGTAAAGAATTGCTCGGCAATCAGAGCTATCCGGAAGCGGTGGCGCTATTCAACGAAGCATTGCGTCATTATCCGAACAACCTCGCGGTGAAGCTCAACCTGGTGCTGGCGTCGATCCGACACATGAACACAAATGGACCCGACGCCGCCCAACTCCAGCGCTGCGAACAAATCATTCATTCGGTCGATATGCTGACCGACGATCACCCGCTCTACGAACGCTTCCAACTGCTGTGGGAACACGTCGAAAGCCTGCAGGAACAACTGGACGAGATGAATGCCGATGCCGAATGATGTGCCGTTTTCGATGATGCTGGCGTCGTCGGTCCACGACATTAAAAACTCGCTCGGCATGCTGCTGAATACACTCGACTCGATCGTCGAAGTGACACCGCCCACATCGGATACCCAACGCATGCAATTCGCAACGTTGCGCGGTGAGGCAGCGCGAATCAATAACTCGATGATCTACTTGCTCGGCCTGTATCGATTGCAGGAAAAACAACTGCCGCTGCAGATACAGGAAGTATTCGTCGCCGATTTCCTCGATGAACAGATTGCCAGCAACGAGCTGCTGTTTTCGATTCGGCAATTGCAGATCACGTGCGAATGCGACGACGATTTGCGCGCGTATTTCGATCCCACGTTAATCGCCGGCGTGCTCAATAATGTGCTCGTCAATGCATCGCGCTATGCGGATAGATCGATCCGCGTACTTGCCCACGCTAACGCCAACAATAGTGTCGTGATCGAAGTACGCGATGATGGCCCCGGCTTTCCCGCCAAAATGTTGAGCGCGAACGCCAATACCGACGAGGATCAATTCGCAAACGACGAGCGCGGTATCGACTTCAACAGCGGCAGTACCAGCCTGGGCTTATATTTCGCCGCGCAGGTTGCCAATCTGCATCGCCGTGGCGAACAACATGGCACGATCGATCTCACCAATATCGCGCCGCATGGCAGCTGTTTCCGTTTGCTCCTGCCGTAATTATTGACAGGCTAAAACGCCGCTTCTATCGTGCGCCCGATTCGCAACGGGTGAACTACAGTGACCGAGCAAGATTCCGCGAGTTATCTCGCCAAAAAAGCCTTCTTCGATAGTTTGCTGACGATTTACGGTCGCAAACCGGTGCTCGAAGCGTTACACGATCCGTCGCTGCCGATTTACTGCATACATCTCGCCGACAGCAATAAAAGCGGCGGCATTCTGGATGAAATCACCGGACTCGCTGCAGCGCGTAAAATTCCCATCAAACACCACAGTAAAACCGAACTCTCGCGGATCTCGAAAAATAGTCGCGAAGATCAGGGTGTCGCCGCCGATCTGCAATTGCAGCGCTATCAACGCCTGGATAATTTTCTTCGCGAAACGCGCGCGACGAATACAAAAATCATCGCACTCGATCGCATCACCAATCCCCAAAATATCGGCATGCTGATTCGCTCCGCAGCCGCTGGCGGCGTCGATGCAGTGCTGATTCCGGAAAAAGGTTGCGCACCGCTGTCGCCGTTGGTCATCAAAGCGAGCGCCGGCACCGTATTCAAATGTCCGATAGTTCGCTGCGGCGATTTGGGCGATGCGCTCAAGCAATTGCAGAAAGCAGGCTTCACCGTTTACACGTTATCGCTGCAAGCGAAAATCGATGCGTTCGACGATAAAAAAGCTCCCGCACGGGTGTATGTGCTGGGCAATGAAACCGATGGCGTGTCGCAAGAGATCGAACAAATTGCCGACGCATCGATTCGCATTCCAATGCATAACGGCGTCGAGTCGTTAAATGTCGCGGTGACCGGTGCACTGCTCGCCTATTACGGCTGATGCAGCTAAGCAGAACCGTTAGATTGCCAGCGCTCGGCGGCATTATCATCGCTGGCGCGCGCTGCCACCCACCGAGCACCGTCATGGGTGGTTTCTTTTTTCCAAAACGGTGCGCGCGTTTTTAGATAGTCCATGATGAATTCACAGGCTTCGAATGCCGCACTGCGGTGCCTGCTCGACACACCGACGAAAACGATCTGCTCGCCAAGTTTCAGTTCGCCGACGCGGTGAATGACGCGCACGCCAAGCAGCGGCCAGCGCTGTTTCGCTTGCTGAATAATTTCGGCGATGCTTTTTTCGGTCATCCCCGGATAATGCTCCAGCCGCAGCGACACAATTTGCGCGCTCTCATTCACATCGCTGACGGTACCGATAAACGTGGCAATGGCACCGGTGCTTCGATTGATTTTGCGCAATTTTTCCGTTTCGACTCCAACATCGAAGTCTTCGACCTGCACGCTGATCTCGCTCATGTTCAGCTCCGCCTTACGTTTAACCGCCGGCTCATACCTAACCGCCCGTGACCGGCGGAAAAAACGCGACTTCGTCACCGTCCTGCAATACGCAAGATCGATCTGCCACTTCCTGATTCACCGCGACGATAACATTCGGTGCGCATAACACCTCTGCCCACGCGTAACCTTCGCGATCGATTAATTGCGCGATCAATTGATCGACGTTCAAGGCGTGTTCGATAGATAATTTATCGACGCCGAGTTGCTCGCGAATGCTGGCGAAAAATAATACGTCGATCATGATGCGGACCAATCGCCGGATTTTCCGCCGCGCTTTTCGAGTAATCGCACACTGCGAATCTCCATGCCTTTATCGACCGCTTTGCACATATCGTAAATCGTTAAAGCGGCGACACTGGCGGCGGTCAACGCCTCCATTTCGACGCCGGTTTGACCTGCGAGTTTGCACGTCGCATGAATAACGACAGCGTGATTATTTAAATCCGGCTCGCATTCAACGATAACCGAAGACAACAGCAGCGGATGGCAAAGCGGAATCAAATCAGCGCATTTTTTTGCCGCCTGAATACCGGCAATACGCGCGACCGCCAACACATCGCCCTTCTTATGATTACCATCGACGATCATTTGCAATGTCTGCGGCTGCATGACGACGCGGGCTTCCGCGGTAGCCGTGCGAGCCGTGACGGGCTTATCGGTAACATCGACCATGCGCGCACGGCCTTCGGCATCGAGATGAGTAAATTTGGCGGACATATTCGTCGCTTTCCGTAAAAAGAAACATATTAACCCGGCATGTTCGATGTCGGGTTAATCGCTGGTCAATCGCCTGGTAAATAGTGCGCTGTCACAGCGTCGCGGGCAACACTCCGCTTTCCGCGTGAACGATATCGATTTGCGGGCGCTTCCGGCGCGACACGAATAAACTATTGCCGAACTTCTGCTTCGCTTGCAGCTTGGCATCCACCGCCAACGCAGCGATGTCGTGATGACTATGGCAATGCGCAGGATCGGGCGTCACGACCCCGATCGATAACGTCAACATCGGAAAAAAGCCGATTTCACCGCGACGATCGCGCGCAAAAATGCCGCCATCGGCGATGCCTTTCGAGCAATACAACTGGTCGATATGCAACGCAAAGGTCTCGATTATTTTTTCGCAGCGCTCGCGCCAATTCGAGCTGCGAAACAGCACCATGAAATCGTCGCCGCCGATATGACCGACGAAATCGCATTCGACGTCGATCTCATCCTGAATGACCTGTGCCAAAAATATAATTACATCGTCGCCGCGACTATATCCGTAGTAATCGTTATACGGCTTGAAGTGATCGAGATCGCAGTACGCGACATGGAATTCATCGTTGCGCTCGAGCAAATCATCGAGTGTTTCGTGGATCGGCACATTGCCCGGCAGCAGCGTCAATGGATTCGCATATCGCGCGTTGCGGATTTGTTGTTCAGTGATTCGCCGCAGGAGCGCACTTGTTTTCCCGACACCAAAAAACAATTGATTGCGCGTAACGATGAAATCCTGACTCAGCAATTGATCGCCATCGGCCGTGAGCATCCGGCTCACCTCCTCCAACGTGCGATCGTCGCTGACGATCACCGAGCGTTTATCCATGAAACTCCGCGCCGGTTTTTTTCCATACAATTCGCGGCTGTAACGCGCTGTATAAAGCTCAAGAATTTCCTGGCGCTGAATCAAACCCAGCGGCTTGCCGTCTTCGACAACGGGCAGACAATTGAACGCTCTGTTTTCGCGCAAGATATCGACAACGCGATCGAGCGGGATCCACGGCTCGATCGTCGGCGCGGCGATGGCGAGTTCGGCCACGGTTTGCGAGCGCCGCAATGGCCGACGCATCGATGGCGGCAACTTGCCGAGATTTGCGGTTATCTGATGCGCCGGCGCCGGTATGCTTTGCGGACGACCGAGAAAATAGCCCTGGCCGAAATGCACGCCCATGCTTTGTACGATCGATAATTGCTCGGCCGTTTCGATGCCTTCGGCGACAACCTTGCAGTCCATCTCCTTCGCAATTTCGAGAATCGAACGCAGAAATTCGCGCTTGACCGGGTCTTCGTTGATTCCCTCGATGAAATGCCGATCGACTTTTACATAATCGGGACGCAATTCAGACCATGCGCGTAAACCGGCATAACCGGCGCCGAGATCGTCGATCGCAATTTCGAAACCCAACGCGCGAAAATGACTGGTCGCCCGTCGCATCAAATCGTAATCGTCGAGCGGATATTGCTCCGACAATTCGATCACGATGCGCTGCGCCGATAACCCCAGCGCATGCAATGTGCGCTCTGCCATCTCTTCCTGATAATCCTTTTCGATCAGGCTCATCGGGCTGACATTGATGAACAGCTTGCCCTGCGCGCCGTATTGCACGAAGCGCGAGCACGCAACTTCGCGACACGCCAGCTCAAGCGGCGCCATCAAGCCATATCGGCTTGCGGTTTCGAATAAATTGATCGGGCTGTGCAGAACACTGTTAGCGGGGCCGCGCGTCAATGCCTCGTAACCGAATAATGTGGCACTGCGTAAATCGACGATCGGCTGGTATACCGAGGTGAGCTGATTGGTGCGAATGATTTCCGTAAGTTCGGCGGCGGTTCCGATCGGAGACATAACAACTCGCTGCGGCTTCGGCAAGAAATTAGCCGCGCTTACTGTCGATTAACACGAAGCGCGGCTTACGGCGGAGCACACTAACAAGCGTTTATGTCAGTCCCATGACAATTCAAACTAAGGAGCACAACAAAATTATGTTTTCACGAATACCGTAAGTAAAAAGGCGGCAATCAGAAAGGCGACGGGGAACCCAACCATTAAACCGAAACGATCCACCCCGCTATCGCCTACAACCACCACATACCGATCGCTGCCGTGTCGGCGACGATCAATACCGCGATGATCTTCTTTCGCACCCACATCACAGATCCTTCTATCTTCGCCGGAGCGCCGGTTTAAACCTAAATACGGAGACATAGCGACTTCCTCTTGTTGAATGTCCTCGCTGATTATAAGCAATGCCAGCGACACCCCTTCGATCGAACATCTCTATAAAAAAATGCCGTTAGCGATTCCAGTGTTAATGCCCCACCGAAATTGTGTATCCGCTCACGAGCGCTATGTCGAAGTGTTAGAGCGGTTGCCGCAAATATCCGAAATCCCGCAGAATGACGACCAATCGCGAAGAATCATGCGGAACTCGAGGGCAAATCGGTGGAATATTTGCATACGATGGTACGCGTCAGCGATCTCGATGAATCGCTGCATTTTTATTGCAATCTGCTCGGGCTGGTGCAGGTGTCGCGCAAGGACAACGAACAGGGCCGCTATACCTTGGTGTTTTTAGCTGCGCCTGGCGATGTCGAACAAGCCCGCGTCAACAAGGCGCCGCTCGTGGAGCTCACTTACAACTGGGATGCGGAAGATTACGGCGGCGCGCGTAATTTCGGCCATCTCGCTTATCGCGTCGATAATATTTATCAAACCTGCCAGCGATTACTCGATGGTGGCGTTACGATCAATCGTCCACCTCGCGATGGTCATATGGCATTCGTGCGTTCGCCGGATAATATCTCGATCGAGTTATTGCAAAAAAGTGGTTCGCTGCCGCCGCAGGAGCCGTGGCTATCGATGCCGAACACAGGTCAGTGGTAATAATTTTCGCGGTTTTATAAACCCGCGTGAGAAATAAAAAACCCGGCCTGAGCCGGGTTTTTTATTTCATTGCAATGCTTAACGGAAACTTGCGTTGATATTTTGTAGCACGTTGTTGCCGGGGCAGAGTTCTTTTTCCCTCAGCGAACGCAGCGGCTTGTGCACGGTGCCGATCGTTTCGTGCAGATCGGTTGGCTCTTTGTCCATGTACAGCAGACCGGTGAGAATTTTATTCTCGGCCTTGTATTCCTGGATCAGATCGAGCGCAGAGCGACGATTATGAATATCGAGTTTCTCGTCGATCTTGTGCAAATGAATCACCGAGCCATCGTGCAACGTGACTTCCTGTGAAGTCCCGGCGCTGTAACTCGTGGTGATCTCTTTGCGCATCGGCACGAAATCGACAGTGCCGGTCGCTTCGAGGTGATCGCGCACGAATTCGTACGATTTAGTCGAACCCGGATTGTTGTTGAACGTGACGCACGGTGAAATCACATCGATAAACGCAAAGCCGGGATGCGAAATCGCCGCCTTCAGCAAAGGCACCAGCTGTTCTTTATCGCCGGAAAAACTGCGCGCAACAAAACTCGCACCCAGCTGCAAAGCCATCGCCGCGAGATCGATCGCTTCGAACGGATTCGCATCGCCTTTTTTGCTTTTTGAACCGGCATCCGCCGTCGCGGAATCCTGACCTTTGGTCAGACCATAGCAGCCGTTGTTCTCGACGATATAGGTCATGTTCAGACTGCGGCGCACCGCGTGCACGAACTGCCCCATGCCGATCGAAGCAGTGTCGCCATCGCCGGAGACGCCGATATAAATCAGATCGCGGTTCGCCATATTCGCACCGGTTACCACCGATGGCATGCGACCGTGCACCGAATTAAAACCGTGCGAATTGCCGAGAAAATATGTCGGCGTTTTCGACGAACAACCGATGCCGGACATTTTCGCGACTTTATGCGGCTCGATCGATAACTCGAAACAAGCCTGCACAATCGCGGCACTGATCGAGTCGTGACCGCAGCCGGCGCACAATGTCGACAGCGAACCTTCGTAGTTTTTCTTCGTGTAGCCCAGATCGTTGGTCGGCAATTCCGGATGGCGGAAATTGGGTTTTATATACGTCATGATTTGCGCTCCGCTTTTTGGCCAGCCTGACGACGCAGCGGCGTTACATTGGCAGCTTGTAAATAGTCGGCGATTTTGCCCTGCACATAACGCGCGGTAATCGGCATGCCGTCGTAGTTCAACAATGCGACGAGTTTTGCCGGATTGATTTCGCACTCGTTGATCAACAGCGAACGCATTTGTCCGTCGCGGTTTTGCTCGACCACAAACACCGTGTCGTGCTGCGCAATGAAATCTTCAACGTCGCGGTTGAACGGAAATGCTTTGATTCGCAATGTATCAACGGCAATCTCGTTGTCTTCGCGCAAATGATCGACGGCTTCGATAGTGGCCGCTTGCGAGGTACCGAAATAAATCACGCCGATATTGCTGCCATGCTCGGCGTTGATAATTTCCGGCGCCGGCACATAACTTTTCGCGGTTTCCCACTTCTTCAGCAGGCGCTCCATGTTGCGCGCGTAGGCTGCGCCGTCCTCGGTGTATACCGCGTATTCGTCGCGCGATGTGCCGCGCGTGAAAAAGCTGCCCTTGGTCGGATGCGTGCCGGGATAAGTGCGATAACAAATGCCATCGTCATCGACATCAAGATAACGACCGAAGCGTTCGCTCATCGATTCGAGCTGTTCAGCGGTGAACACCTTGCCGCGATCGTAAGCGTGCGCATCGTCCCACACGAGCGGTTCGGACATGGTGTCGTTCATGCCGAGATCGAGATCGGTCAGCAAAATAACCGGTGTCTGTAAGCGCTCAGCCAGATCGAACGAGCTCGCGGTCATTTCGAAACATTCTTTCGGTGTCGACGGGAACAGCAGCACATGCTTGGTATCGCCATGCGATGCATAGGCGCACTCGAACACGTCCGACTGCTGGGTACGCGTCGGCATACCGGTCGATGGGCCGGTGCGCTGCACATCAATCAACACCGCCGGAATTTCCGCGAAATAGGCGAGGCCGAGAAATTCGTTCATTAACGAAACACCGGGGCCGCTAGTCGCAGTGAAAGAACGCGCACCGTTCCAATTCGCGCCGATCACCATGCCGATCGCCGCGAGTTCGTCTTCGGCCTGCACGATGGCGAAATTCTGCTTGCCACTGGCGGGATCGATCCGCAGACGACGCGCGTACATTTCATACGCATCGACCACCGATGTGGACGGCGTAATCGGATACCACGCAGCAACGGTTGCGCCGCCGTAAATTGCGCCGAGTCCGCACGCGGTATTACCGTCGATCAGAATCGCATCGCCGACGGCATTACGACGCTCAACGCGCATACCGAGCGGGCATTCGAAATGCTCGCGCGCGTAGTGGAAACCAAGCTCCAACGCATGCACGTTCGGCGCGATCAATTTTTCCTTGCCGTTGAACTGATCGGCGATCAGATCGGTCAGCACTTTGAATTCGATATCTAACAGCGCCGCTAAGGCGCCAACATAGATAACGTTTTTGAACAACTGGCGCTGGCGCGGATCGGTATATTCTTGACGACAGATTTCGGTCAGCGGAATGCCGATGAAATTGATATCGCGACGCATCAAACGTAGATCGAGCGCCTTGGTGTTGTCATACAGAAAATATCCGCCCGGTTCGACGTCCTGAATATCTTTCGCCATGCTCTGCGGATTCACGCAGACCATGAAATCGATACCGCCGCGACGGCCGATATAACCTTTTTCGCTGACGCGCACTTCGTACCACGTCGGCAAACCCTGAATATTCGACGGAAAAATATTTTTCGGGCTGACGGGAATACCCATCCGGAAAATCGATTTTGCGAACAGATTGTTCGCACTGGCCGAACCGGTGCCGTTGACGTTGGCAAAGCGGATAACAAAATCGTTAACGGATGCAATTCGACTCACGAGTGCTGCCTCTTTACTCATTTGACTTGCCCCGCTTTGGAAACCTGATAAAGAAACTTCTGCATATCCCACGCGCCAGTCGGGCAACGTTCCGCACACAATCCGCAATGCAGGCACACGTTCTCGTCTTTCACCAACACGCGCTTCGTCGCGAGGTCGGCGGAAACGTAAATATCCTGCGCGAGATTATTCGCCGGCGCGCGCAGTGTTTGACGCAACACCGGCTCTTCAGCGTTATGGACGAATGAAATACATTCGGTCGGACAAATATCCGCGCACGCATCGCATTCGATGCAGCGCGATTCGGTGAATACCGTCTGCACATCACAATTCAGACAGCGCTGCGCTTCCTTAATCGCTGTGTCGATGTCGAAGCCAAGTTCTACTTCCAGCTTGCGATCGGTCAGCGTGGTTTTCACTTCCGCATGCGGCACGGCAAAACGCTTGTCGTCTTCGACTTTGCTGTCGTAGCTCCATTCGTGCACACCCATCTTCTGGCTGATCAGTGTCACGCCGGGGGCTGGGCGTTTGCGCACATCTTCGCTGCGGCAGAACAGATCGATCGAGACTGCTGCCTGATGGCCATGCGCCACCGCGGTGATGACGTTCTTCGGACCGAACGCCGCATCGCCACCGAAAAACACTTTGGGATTGGTCGATTGGAATGTTGCTTCATCGACGACGGGCATATCCCATTTGCCGAATTCGAGACCGATATCGCGCTCGATCCATGGGAAAGAGTTTTCCTGGCCAACGGCGATCAACACATCGTCGCATTCGAAAAACACGTGATCTTCGCCGGTAGGAACGAGCGAGCGTTTGCCATTGCTGTCGTAGACCGCTTTGACTTTCTCGAAGGTGATGCCTTTGAGCTTGCCGTCTTCGACAACGAATTTAACCGGCACATGATTTTCATGCATCGGCACGCCTTCGCGTTCGGCATCTTCGATTTCCCACGGCGAGGCTTTCATTTCCGAGCGCGGGCTACGCACAACAACCTGCACGCTTTCGCCGCCCAAACGCAGCGATGTGCGGCAGCAGTCCATCGCGGTATTACCGCCGCCGAGCACAATAACTTTCTTACCGACCTTGGTGATGTGGCTGAACGCGACGCTCGACAACCAATCGATACCGATATGGATATTGGCGGCACCTTCCTGGCGACCGGGTATTTCGAGATCGCGACCGCGCGGTGCGCCGGTGCCCACGAATACCGCGTCATAACCTTTATCGAGCACGCCTTTCAGGCTGTCGACATAGGTGTTGAAATGCGTCACCACACCCATGTCGAGGATGTAGCCAACTTCTTCGTTCAGCACCTGCTCCGGCAGACGGAACGAGGGAATCTGACTACGCATGAAACCGCCGCCAGCGTTCTGATCGTCGTACAGATCGATGTGATAACCGAGCGGCATCAAATCGCGGCACACGGTCAGCGCGGCCGGTCCGCCGCCGATGCACGCAACCCGCTTACCGTTTTTCTTTGCGGGAATTTGCGGCAGGCGATCGCGGATGTCGGTCTTGAAGTCGGCCGCGACGCGCTTCAAGCGGCAAATTGCGACCGGCTGATCCTCGACGCGACCACGACGGCATGCAGGCTCGCAGGGGCGGTCACAGGTACGACCGAGCACGCCGGGAAACACATTCGATTCCCAATTGATCATGTAGGCATCGGCGTAACGACCCGCCGAAATCAGGCGAATATATTCCGGCACAGGGGTGTGCGCCGGACAGGCATACTGACAATCGACAACTTTATGAAAATATTCTGGATTGGCACTATCTGTTGGTTTCAAGACGAGGTTCTCACGCGTGTGAACAAAGCTCTTTCAGTACATTACCGCGCCGTTCGAGCGAAATCGAAAACGACAAAGCGGTCCGCACAAATCTTTTAAATTAGAGCACACCATCTCAGATATTTCAGCCCCTCAAATGAGGGAGAAAACCGTAAAAATAGGCTCTGATTCCGGTGAGTTAAATGACAACTTGCTCAACTAGAGACGTAACAATTTGGTTTCTTAGAATGGAAACGATTACAGCTCCAGCTCGTTCAGCATAGCTAGAAAAGCCGTTTCGTCGATGACGCGGACGCCGAGTTTCTCGGCGTCCGCCAATTTCGATCCCGCACCGGGACCGGCGATGACGCACGCGGTCTTTTTCGAAACACTGCCGGACACTTTTGCGCCGAGAATTAAAAGCCGCTGTTTCGCATCGTCGCGCGACATGGATTCGAGTGTACCGGTCAGCACATACGTCTGACCTTCAAGCGGCAGATCGGCGTTTGCACGCGCCGCAATGGCGGGCCATTGCACGCCTTCGTCGATCAACCGCTGAATGACATCGCGATTGCGCATCGTGGCGAAGAAATCGACCATGTGCTGCGCAACGATCGGGCCTACATCCGGCACGCGCTGCAGTGTTTCCATATTCGCGTTCATTATCGCGTTCAGATCGCCGAAGTAATTCGCCAACGCAAGCGCGGTAGCCTCCCCCACTTCGCGAATACCGAGCGCAAACAAAAAACGCGGCAGCGTTGTCTGTTTGCTTTTCTCGAGCGCGGCAAGCAGATTCGCGGCGGATTTTTCCGCCATCCGCTCAAGCCCCGACAACGTCGCCAGATCGAGCCGATACACATCGGCCACCGACGCCACCAGCTTTTGCTCGACCAATTGCTCGACCAGCTTATCGCCGAGCCCTTCGATATCCATCGCGCGTCGATGTGCAAAATGCCGAATCGATTCCTTCAATTGCGCCGCACACACCAACCCGCCGGTGCAGCGGATAACCGCCTCGCCCTCAACACGCTCGACCGGCGAACCACAGACCGGGCAATTCGGTGGAAATTGGATCGGCCGCGCGGTGGGCGGGCGCTGATCGATGACCACCTGCACGATTTGCGGAATTACATCGCCGGCGCGCCGCACGATCACGGTATCGCCAATTTGAATGCCGAGCCGTTCGATTTCATCCGCGTTATGGAGCGTTGCATTGCTGACTGTCACACCGCCGACGAATACCGGCTTTAATCGCGCTGTGGGTGTAATTGCGCCGGTGCGCCCGACCTGAAAATCGACATTAAGAACTTCGGTGAATTGTTCTTGAGGCGGATATTTATGCGCGACAGCCCAGCGCGGTTCGCGTGAACGAAATCCGAGCTGGCGCTGCAACGTCAGTGAATTCACTTTGTATACGACACCGTCGATATCGAACGGCAGAGAGTCGCGGCGCACGCCGACTTCACGATAATACTTGGCCAATCCTTCCGGTCCGTCGGACACGGTGCGCATTGCGAATACGGGAAAGCCGAGCTCTTCCAATCGGTCGAGCACTTCACTGTGCGTAACGCCAAGCGCTAAGCCAACGACTTCGCCGACCCCGTACGCGTAAAAAGATAATGGCCGCTGCGCGGTAATACGCGAATCGAGCTGACGTAAACAGCCGGACGCCGCATTGCGCGGATTGACGAAAATCTTTGCGTCGATCGCCCGCTGCTGCGCATTCAATGCCTCGAAATCGGCTCGCTTCATCAGCACTTCACCGCGCACCTCAAGCACCGCGGCCGTCGTCGAAATACGCAACGGAATCGAGCGGATCGTGCGCACATTAGGCGTCACGTCTTCGCCGACTTCACCATTACCGCGCGTAGCGGCTTGCACCAGCAGACCGTTTTCGTAGCGAAGATTCAGCGCCAAACCATCGAATTTCACTTCGGCTGCATAGGCAACCGGCGCGCTGTTATCGTCCAGTTCGAGCTCACGGCGAATACGCGCATCGAACACATGGACCGCGCTTTCGCTGGTATCGGTTTCGGTGAGAATCGACAACATCGGCACGGCGTGTCGAACCGACGGCAAATCCGAACGCGGCGGCGCGCCAACGCGTTGCGTCGGTGAATCGATCGTCAGAAATTGCGGATATTGCTCTTCGAGCTGACGCAGTTCGAGCAGCAGACGATCGTATTCGACATCGGGAATCGAGGGCTCATCGAGCACGTAATAGCGGTAATTGTGCGCATTCAATGTTTCGCGCAGTTTGAGCAGGCGTTGTTCGACGGCCACGAGTGACGACATAAAAATTCCGTCGGATTGTTGAAGCGATGCGCTAGAGCTGAAGCGTCAGTTGTTTGCGTTCAAAATCGCGTATGCGCTGACGGCAGTGCTCGATGGTCTGCGCGGTCATGACGCTTTGCGCATCGTCACGCATCTCAGCATGTAGATGACGCACCAGCACCTGGGCGGTTTCCACCATGTAATTGAACGCAGTCACGGGTTTTTCCGGTCCCGGCAGCGTCAGAAAAAAGCAGACGCCGGGTGTACTGAAATTGTCGATGCCGTCGAGATCGAAGCTGCCCGGTTCAACAAGATTGGCGACGCTGAATTGAACCGGCCCGTTGCCGTTGGCTTTTTCGTAGCGATGAAAAATAGCCATTTTGCCGAACCGGCAATCGCAGGCAAGCAACAGTTGCAGCAGATCCGGGCCTTTGAATCCCGTTTCATCTTTGCTCAACACATTGATGATCAGCACTTCCTGCGGTGACGCAGCAGGCTCTTCGAGCGGCTCATCGCGCTGCTCGGTTTTATTGCGTTTAAAAAATGATTCGCGCTCGCGCCGTGGCTCAACAATTGGCTCGTCGATAGCTTCTTCGATAACGGTTTCAGCGATCTCGGGTTCGTCAATTTCCGGCTCGACGATTTCAGGCACGTCATCTTCATGCGACGCAACCATCGGTTTCTGGACCGGTTCGCTGAATTCTTCCGGCTCGGACATAACCGGCTCGATGCGCTCGGCTTCGACGGAATAATCGTCCGCGTCCGTAACGGAATGATCGTCGGGTGTGGATTCCAACGGCGGGGCAATAGGCGGAGCAACGCTGACGGGCTCGATCAGCACCGGCACCGATTCGCGCAACTGCAATTCATCGCGATTGCGCTTGGCAATTACGCGAGCGCCGCCGTTCGGCAATTCGGGATTGCTTGCTGAAGGTATTTCTTCGAAAGGCTGGGTTTGCTGATTGAATACTTGTTTGGATAACGAGACACGAATGCGATTGCTGCGTTCGTTGCGCACGCGTCGATAACCATCGAGAAATACTGCGACGATCAACAGCACCCCGACGATAATCGTCCACTCTCTTACGCTGAACTCCATAGCGGTTTGTTTACCCCCACCGTAACGGCTTCTTCTAAGATTCGTTTATGGATAACAGCGGCGCTGTATTGTTCCACGCGTCTACTCAAATATCCATATTCAATCGAAGACCTTATCGCATTAAGACGCAGCCATCTCCGCTGCTTCTTCGATATCCACCGTTACCAGTCGCGATACGCCGGGTTCGTGCATCGTCACACCCATCAATTGATCGGCGATTTCCATCGCGATTTTATTGTGGGTGATGTAGATGAACTGCACTTGCGACGACATCTCTTTAACCATGCGCGCATAACGACCGACGTTGACATCGTCGAGCGGCGCATCGACTTCGTCGAGCATGCAAAATGGCGCAGGATTTAGCCGGAAAATCGAAAACACGAGCGCAATCGCGGTCAGCGCTTTTTCGCCGCCCGACAACAGATGAATCGTGCTGTTTCGCTTGCCGGGCGGGCGCGCCATGATCGTGATGCCCGTGTCGAGCAAATCGTCGCCGGTCATTTCGAGATAGGCATGGCCGCCGCCAAACACTTTGGGAAATAACTCGCCGAGCCCTTGGTTCACCTGATCGAACGTTGCCTGGAAACGCGATCGCGTTTCTTTGTCGATACGGCGGATTGCATTTTCCAATGTGGTCAGCGCTTCGACCAGATCGTTGTTTTGCGCGTCGAGATAATGTTTACGCTCGGATTGCACTTTGTATTCGTCGATCGCCGCGAGGTTGATCGGGCCGAGGCGCGCGATTTTGCGGCCGCACGATTCGAGATTTTCGATCCATTCGCCTTCCGTAGCCCCTTCGGGCAAGTTCGTCAGCACCGCATCGAGATCGAACTGGCTTTCGATGAGTTGTTCCTGCAACGTGCGACGCCGCACTGCCAAACCTTGCGTTTCGAGACGCATCTTTTCGAGCTCGGAGCGCACTTCCTGCGCACGCTGTTCGATGCTGTGACGCGACTGTTCGGCTTGACGCAACGCATGCTCGACCGCATCCAGGTTGCGCCGCGCTTCGCTCAACTCGCCTTCGACACTGAGCCGTTTTTCCAGCAGCGCTTCGAGTTCGAGTTTCTGTTCATCGGCCGGCTCTTCGGCTGCGGCAATGTCTTCTTTCAGCGCAATCTGACGCTCCTCAAGTTGTTGCACCTGATTGTGCGTACGCTCGATACCGGACGCGGTCGAGTCCAACTGCGAACGCAGCGTTTGCTCGCGGATTGCCAGTTGATGCGCGCGATCGCGCTCATTGCGCGCACGATCCCGCACGGCGTCGAGTGTCTGCCGATTGCTGTCGCGCGTGCGCAACATTTCTTCGCGCGCGACTGAATCGGTTTGCATGCTGTCGATCGCATCCTGCAATAACAGCCGCGCTTCACCAAGATTCTCTTCTTCGATACGGAATTGTTCGCGGCCTTCGTCGATCTCGCGATTAAGACGCTCACGACGCTGCGCCGTTTGCTCGATGCGCACTTGCTTCGCGCTGAGCTGCGAACGCAACTCGCCATGATTGCGACTGAACTGTTGCAGCTCGCGCTGCGAATCGTCGCGACGCTGCTCGCTGCTGCGCAACTGCTCACGCACCGACGCCAATTTTTCAACGAGCGCTTCGATGCTTTCTTCGGCTGCGGCAATCGCCGGTTCCAATTCGGTGAGTTCCTGCTGACGCGCAAGTACGCCGCTCTGCGCATCATCGGCGCGCGCCACACGCAACCAGTTCGGCCCAAACCACAGACCGTCGCGCGTCACGATCGATTCGTTCGCGGCGAGCTGCGCACGCTGCGCCAGCGCGGCATCGACGCTGTCCGCGCAATAAATACCGGCGAGCAAACCATTCACGGCGGCATCGCCAGTGACGTGGTCGAGCAAACGCGTCAGCGAAGCGTTTGCCGTGACCGGATTAACGGCCTGTTCTTCGAGCAGCGTTACGCGGCCTTTCTTGATTTGCGCCGCCGAATTCACCAGCTCAGCAAAACTATCGACGCACACTGCCTGCAATTGTTCGCCAAGTACGGTTTCGACTGCGGTCTGCCAACCGTTATTGACCTGTAGTTTTTCCGCGAGCCGCGTGCTGCCGTTGAGACCGTGCTGTTTCAGCCAGTCATTGATCACGCCGCCCTGTTGCCCGAGCGCAGCCTGCTGCAAGGCTTCGAGCGAGGCACGGCGACCGCGCTTGCTTTGCAGATCGCTGCGCAGTCGATCGAGCTCGGCGTTATCGCGCTGAATCGCATCGCGCTGCGCTTCGATTTCAGCGAGCAGCGAATCGACCGCGTGTTGTTTTTCTTCGACCTGAAGTTCGAGTTCGGCCAGCTGCTCGTTCAGCAGCTCGACATCGTCGCCTCCGATCTCGGCACCGAGGCCGGCTTTTTCCGCTTCAAGCTTGGCGACGCGCTCCTGAAAACGACGCAACGCCTGATCGAGATGTTGAATGCGCGATTGCTGAACTTCCGCCTGCTGACGCGGCGCGGCAGCGCGCTGGTTGAAGTCGTCCCACTGCTGCTGCCATTCCTGCATGGCCTGTTCAGCGGCGAGCAATTGCGCTGCCGATTCTTCGGCGGTGGCTTCGGTCAATTCCAGCTCAGGCTGGATTTGTTCGAGCTCGGCGCGCCATTCGGTTTGCTTCTGCGCATCGGACTGCAAATGTTCGCGCGCCTGTGCCAGATCGCGCTCGGCGCGCAGCAGGTCTTCGCGCAGTTGGCGCGCACGTTCCTGCTGGTGATGAATGCCCTGCTCGGCGCGCGCGATTTCGGCGCCCAAGGCGTAATAACGGCCCTGCACCTCATTGAAACGATCGTTCAACTCGCTGTGGCCATCGCGGTGCTTTTCGATCGCGGCATCGACCGCGCGCTGCTCCGCGATCACCGCTTCCAGACGCACTTCGAGTTCGCCGATCTGACGCTCGCGTTGCGAGACTTCGATATCGAGATGCTTCCATTGCAGAGCCTGCAATTGCGCTTTCAGCAGACGCTCTTCTTTCTTCAGTTCGGTATAGCGCTCGGCGGCCTGCGCCTGCCGTTGCAGATGCTGCAACTGACGCTCAAGTTCATCGCGCAAGTCGGTAAGACGTTCGAGGTTTTCCTGCGTGCGGCGCATGCGGTTTTCGGTTTCGCGCCGGCGTTCTTTGTATTTGGAGATACCCGCCGCTTCTTCGATGAAAATCCGCAGCTCGTCGGGCTTCGCTTCAATCAGCTTCGAGATCATGCCCTGCTCGATGATCGCGTAACTGCGCGGGCCGAGACCGGTGCCGAGGAAGATGTCGGTGATATCGCGGCGGCGGCATTTCTGGCCGTTCAGGAAGTAGTCCGACATGCCATCGCGCGACACCTTGCGCTTGATCGAGATTTCCGCAAACGCAGCGTATTCGCCGCCGAGACCGCCATCGGCATTGTCGAATACCAGTTCGATCGACGCCTGCCCTACGGGTTTGCGATTGACCGAGCCATTGAAAATGACATCGATCATCGATTCGCCACGCAGGTTTTTGGCCGAGCTTTCGCCCATGACCCAACGCACGGCGTCGATTACGTTCGACTTGCCGCAGCCGTTCGGGCCGACAATCGCGGCCAGGTTGCTGGGGAAATTAACGGTGGTCGGATCGACAAATGATTTGAAGCCCGCCAGCTTGATGCATTTCAATCGCATAGAACGTTAAAACTCATGTCTAGTATTTTGATTTTCTTATTATTTTGATGAATGCGACAACCGAGTGAAAACCCGCGAGCGCGTATGGCCGCGTAGTGTATCGGGTTTGGAAAGCAGAGACTACGATTGCGGAAAACTGTGGCTCAACGACCCATTTACAGCTTGCGATCAATCACCAGACTGACCTTTTGCACGCCGCCATCGAGCGTCAGCGTTCCACTGCCGCCCTCAACATCGCCCGGCGCACCGCGTACCTGACCGGATGCGGTTATTCGAGCGATGACCTCCACCTGTTTGAAGCTGGAGAGCGTCATCCCTTTGGCCATCGCCATCGAATCGTCGAGGGTCACTTCAAGCGGAAGCTTCGATGGATCGAGTCGAGCGACCGCGAGCGGCATGGGTGGGCCACCGACGGCGCGAGCAAATACGAAAAGCACGCCCCGAGACGGCGCCATTGCCGCCAGTTCCGGCGACAACGAAACCGATACATTCAGCGTTGGACCTGTAACTGCATCGGTGCCAAGCGCCTCTTTATCACCGCCAAGCGCCTCGCTGGCTTGCGCAATGCCGCGCTCGATCAAACCGGCGGTGGGCGAACCGGGCGGCAACAAGCGAGAGAGCTGGCGCCAGTATTTCAGCGCACTTGCGTAATCCTTGTCGTCGAACGCGGCGATGCCGAGCAGGCCCAGCGCGGTGGTTTGATTCGGATCGATTTTCAGCGCACGTTCCGCCTGCGCCTTCAGATCGGCGGTCATTCGGCGATCGTTAGCGAGATATTGCGCCTGCGCATGTTGCGCGATCAGACCCGCGTCATCCGGAAACTTAAGCAGCAGCTGACGAAATTGATTCGCCGCTTCGGCATAGCGTCCGAATCCCGACTCAATGCGCGCGAGCATGAACCGGCGCCGGCCATCGTCGTCCTGGCGTTGAGCCAATCGTTGCTCCAGCGCTTTGCCTAACGCTTCCAATGTGGCGCGATTGTCGGAGCCGGCGCGCATTTCGCGCTCGCTTTGCTCGAGCAACTGTTGAATCTTCCAGTCGCCCCAGCTGCCGAAATGAAAATAAAACGCCGCAGCACCTAACGGAATAACGACAGCCATCGCGATTAACGCCATCGATCCGCGTCGCGTTGCCGCGCTGCTTGTCGCCACCGAATCGGCTTCCTGCAACAAGCGGCGCTGCTGTTCCAGTTTCAATTCGCGGTAATCGACTTCATCGAGAATGCCGTTGGCAAATTCGCGATCGAGTTCAGCGAGACGCGCTTTTGCGATCGCGATAATTGCCGCACGCGAATCAGTATTATCGCGGCGGGGGCGTAGCCAAAGCGGAGCAACCACGAACACTATCGTCAGCGCGCACAGCAGCGCGGCTCCAATCCAAAAATTCACGCGTTTTTATCTCCGGGATTTTTATCGTCGTGCAGCATTTGTTGCAGTTGCGCGCGCTCGGATTCCGTCAGCTCGGCAGGCGCGGCCACCGTCGTTGCACGGCGGCGGGCAATAGCCATCAGCACAATCAAACCGATTGCCAGAAAACCGATTGGCGCGAGCCACAATACGGCGGTTTTTTTATCGAACGGCGGATCGTACAAAACGAATTCGCCATAACGCGCGACCATGAAATCGACGATTTCGCGATCGGTTTTATTTTCCTTCAGCAGACGCCGCAACTCCTGCCGCAAATCGGCGGCGATCGGCGCATCGGAACCGGCGAGATTCTGGTTCTGACATTTCGGACAACGCAAATCGTCGATGAATTGCTGATAACGCTCGCGCTGCGATTCATTGTCGAATTCGTAAGGATCAATTGCGGCATGGGCGACTGCCGCACCCAGCAAAAAAATCGATAACAAGAAATAACGCATCGCTCAACCGCCCTGTTGTTCGCGTTGAAGTTGGGTGATCAACGGAGCGATCGTCTCGCTCCATATGCGATCGTCGAGTGCGCCCTGGTAACGCAAACGCACTATGCCGCGCGCATCGACCACATAGGTTTCAGGTGCGCCGGTGACGCCGAGATCGAGTCCGAATTTTCCGGCGCGATCGTCGAGCACCGCGATATACGGATTACCTTTTTCGCGCAGCCACTGCTTGGCTTTTTCCGGCTCGTCTTTGTAATCGACGCCAAGAATGACAACCCCCTGCTGCGCGAATTTCATCAGATAAGGATGTTCGTAGTGACAGGTGGGACACCAGGTCGCCCACACGTTGACCAGCGCGATTTTGTTTTTCAAAACATCGCCGGTGACTTCCGCGCCACTCGCAAGATCGGGCAGACGAAATGCCGGCAGCGGTTTATTCAACAATGCCGACGGCATGTTTTGCGGATCGTAATCGCCGTCGCCGATCTGTTTCTGCACGACGAAGAAAAACAACGCCAGCACAACGAAAACAAAGAGCGGAATAAATAATTTGAGGCGCTGCATGAAGGTTCTCAATGAGTCGTCGCGATGGCGTCGGGAACGGATGCGTTTTCGCGTTGCGCGCGATACCGTTTATCCGCAGCGGCAAGCCCGCCGCCGAGGGCCATCAATAATCCGCCGAGCCAGATCCAGCGCACGAACGGTTTGTAGTGAATGCGTACCGCCCATGCGCCGTTAGCCAGCGGCTCGCCGAGTGCGACATACAAATCGCGAAATAATCCGGCTTCAATCGATGCCTCGGTCATCACCTGATCGCGACGCGCGTTGTAGCGGCGTTTTTCCGGATGCAATTGTGCGAGCGCATCACCGTCCCGCATTACCGAAATGAGACCACGTTCCGCCGTGTAATTCGGCCCTCGCACCGCAGTCGTACCGTCGAATTTGAACTCGTAACCGGCCACTTGAACGCGTTCGCCCACGGCCATTCGCACATCGCGCTCCTGCGTATAAACAGTCGTCAATCCGACACCAACGACGGTGACTGCAAAACCCAAATGCGCGATCAACATGCCGTAATAAGCAGGCGTCAATCGTTTTAACCCGCGCAGCGTATTCGTCGTGTTGCGCAGCTTATGGCGGAGATCGACCAAAGTACTGAGCGCGATCCAACTCGCGAGGCAAATCGTCAACACGACACCCCAATGAAATTGATTGCCGTAAGCAAATGGAAATGCGAGGCCGACGATCAGGCTGGCGATTAATGCAGGCAGCAATCGGCGAAAAATATCGCTGGCACGGCCATGCCGCCAATTGTTCGCGGGACCGAGCCCCATAAAGACGAGCAACACCGACATCAGTGGTACGAACACCGCGTTGAAATACGGCGGGCCTACCGAATATTTACCGAGCTTTAACGCGTCGACCACTAATGGAAACAACGTGCCGCATAACACACTGAGCGCGGCGACTAGCAGCAGAACGTTATTCATCAGCAAAAAGATTTCGCGCGACAGCCAACCGTATTGGGCGTTGCTGATCACGACCGGCGCACGCAATGCGTACAACGTTAACGATGCACCGATGACGATGACGAGAAATGCAAGAATGAACAGGCCGCGCGTCGGATCGGCCGCGAAGGAATGCACTGACGTAAGCACCCCCGAGCGCACCAGAAACGTTCCGAGCAAGCTCAGCGAAAATGCAAAAATCGCCAGCAGCACCGTCCAGCTTTTGAACGCGCCGCGCTTATCGGTCACCGCAAGCGAGTGAATCAATGCAGTACCGACCAACCACGGCATGAACGACGCATTTTCAACCGGGTCCCAAAACCACCAGCCGCCCCAGCCTAGTACCGAATAAGCCCACCAGCTGCCGAGCACAATGCCGATGGTTAAAAACATCCACGCGATATTGCTCCACGGCCGCGACCAACGCGCCCACGCCGAATCGAGCCGCCCGCTCCACAACGCAGCAATCGCGAACGCGAACGCCACGGAAAAACCGACGTAGCCGAAATACAGCATCGGTGGGTGGATCACCATGCCGGGATCTTGCAGCAACGGATTTAAATCGGAACCTTCAAGCGGCGGATTCGGCAGCGAACGCGCAAACGGATTCGACGTCAGCAGCATGAACAGTAAAAAACCGACGCCGATCGCGCCCATCACCGCGAGCACGCGAGCGATCATATCGAGCGGTAATTGCCGGCTGAACAACGCAACGGCACATCCCCACAGCGCCAGAATCCACATCCACAACAGTAACGATCCTTCGTGGCCGCCCCACACACCCGCAAATTTATAGAACCATGGCAGTTCCGAATTCGATTGCGCAGCGACAATCGTCACTGAAAAATCGTCTTTTAAAAATGCATAGGCAAGTACGATGAACGCGATCGTCGTCATCACCAGCAATCCGACGGCGAGCGGGCGTGCGGTATTCATCAATAATTCGTTGCGACGAAATACGCCGACGCTGGGTAATAGCGTTAATGCGAGCGCTAAAAACAGCGACAGGATGAGGGCGAAGTGGCCGAGTTCTGGGGTCATTGAGATCGGTGCCTTAAACCGCGAGCGGAATGGGAAATAGTCGTCGAGACACGCGGCAAGTACATCCCTGTAGCTCGTCAGCGACATCCTTGTCGCTGACGGTCTCGGCAACTATTTCCCACCCCACTCGCTGCATATTGCCAATGCAAAGACTGGCTGATTAATTGGTCGATACCGCCGGATTCAGCGAATCCTTCACTTCCGGCGGCATGTAATTTTCGTCGTGCTTGGCGAGTACTTCGTGCGCCTGAAACACACCGTTAGACGCAAGCTTGCCGGTGGCGACAACGCCCTGACCTTCGGCAAATAAATCCGGCAGGATGCCGGTGTATTCGACCGGCACCGTCGCGTGGTAATCGGTGATTTCGAACGACACTTTCAAACTGTTTGGATCGCGCTTCACGCTGCCCTTCACCACCATGCCGCCAGCGCGAATTTTTTTATCGACCGGTACCTGACCTGCGGCAATATCTTTGGGCGGATAAAACAAATTGATATTTTCGCGCATCGCAAATGTCGTCAACGCAACCGCAGCGGCGGCGCCGAACAGAATAAGCAATACGATGAACAAGCGTTGGCGGCGAATGGGATGCATATCAGGAAATTTTCGAATCGGGCGTCAATGTTTGCTGCACGCGCGCAGTGCGACGGCGCTCGCTGGCGAATTGTTCGGCGAAGAAACGATGTTGGCGCCGCAATGGCAATACGATTAATGCGATCAACGTGACTGCTGCAATTGCATACGCAGCCCACACAAATGCACCGTGGCCGCCCATCTGAATGATTTCGTCGAACGAATTAAACTGCATCACTGTTTGGCTCCGCGCTGTGCAATCAGATCGCGCACCCATTGCGTACTGCGTTCGCGATCGAGAATTTCTGTGCGCATATGGATAAGTAGCGCGAGCGCATAAAAACAATAAAAACCGACAATCATCACCAGCAGAGGATGCAGCATTTCCGGCGCCATCGAACTCTTACCGACAATTTTGAGCGTCGCCGGCTGGTGCAGGCTGAACCACCATTCCACAGACCAATAAATGATGGGAATGTTCACGACACCGACGAGACTGAGCACCGCGCACGCCTTCGCTGCGGCCTGGCGATTTTCGAACGCTTCGTACAATGCGATCACGCCCATGTACAAAAAGAACAGTACGAGCACCGAAGTAATTCGCGCATCCCATACCCACCATGTGCCCCAGGTCGGTTTGCCCCAGATCGAACCGGTAACGAGCGCGAGAAATGTCAGTGCAGCGCCAACCGGTGCGGCGCATTTCATCGCGACTTCGGCGACCTTCATTTTCCAAATGAGACTGATTGCGGCGGCAATGGCCATCAGCACGTAGCCAGCCATTGCCAGCATCGAGGCCGGCACATGGATATAGATAATGCGAAAACTATTGCCCTGCCGAAAATCCGGCGGCGTGAACAACAGACCCCAGACCATTCCAGCAATCAGCAGAATCGGCGTTATCACGGCGAGCCATGGCAGCACCTTGCCGCTGATTTGGTAGAACCAGCGCGGCGAGCCGAATTTATGCCAAAGAGAACGCAGAAATGACCACATCGAGCGAACGTGTCCGGAAAAAAATGCTGGGCATTATAAGCATGGTTGCGATTTGATCGCACCGCCGCCGGATGACCATAAATTAATACGCGGCATCGACATCGGCGTCTGATTATTTTTGGATTTCAGATCAACGGCTGCTCAATTATCGACGCTGATACGCGCCGCGCTCGCGACCGCAAACGGCGCGAGCGGCAGTGCGAGCGCGAGCAAAGCGCCGAGCACTGCGAGTTGACCGCGATAGGCAAAACCTTCGGCTGCGGCCTGCACGGCACTGGCGCCGAAAATCAGCACGGGGATATACAGCGGCAATACGATCAGCGAAAGCAATAATCCGCCGCGTCGTAAACCGACCGTCAACGCCGCACCGATCGCGCCGATCAAACTGAGTACGGCCGTTCCCAACAACAAACTCAACACCAGCGCCGGCAGCGCAACCGCCGGTAACTGCAGCAACAAGCCGAGCACCGGCGCTAATACGGCAAGCGGCAGCCCCGTCACCAGCCAGTGTGCGATGCTTTTTGCGAGCGCAAGTAAATACAGCGGGCTTGGACTTAACAGCATCTGTTCGAGACTGCCGTCATCGAAATCGCTGCGAAATAGGCCATCGCTCGCCAATAAACACGACAACAGCGCCACCACCCACAACACCCCCGGCGCGAGCGCGGCGAGCTGCTTCGGTTCAGGCCCGATACCGAGTGGAAACAATGTGCAGACCATCAGAAAAAACAGCAACGGATTAGCGACTTCGGCGCGACGGCGCAGCGCCAGCAGCAAATCCCGACGGATTACGCGCCCGATGATCGCCAGTGCGGATAAACCTGCGTCAGACATCGGCATCCGCCTCGGCGTGCAGCGCGATTTTTTGCAACCCCGGCAACGCCAGCGGTTGATGCGTCGTCAGCAATACCGCCCCGCCGGCATTCGCATGAGCGACCAGCCAACCTTCCAGTTCGGCGACGCCGTGACGATCGATGGCGGTGAACGGCTCATCGAGAATCCACAGCGTGACCGGCAGCAGGAATAAACGCGCCAAACCCACCCGCCGCTGCTGTCCCGCCGAAAGCTGGTAGCACGGGGTGTCCTCATAACCGAACAGTCCGACCTTTGCGAGCGTGGCATCGATGGTCGAAACATCCGCAACACCATGCAGACTGAGCCACCACCGTAAGTTTTCGCGGGGACTAAGCACCGCCTTCAGCGCGGTGGCGTGACCGAAATAAATCGAATCGGCAGCGAACGCGACACGCGAACGCGGTAGCGGCTGTCCGCGCCAGATCATTTCCCCCTCGAAGCGAGTCGATAAACCGCCGATGCAGCGCAGCAGGCTGGTTTTGCCGATACCGTTCGCACCTTCGATCTGCACGATATCGCCGGCGCCCACGCCAAACGACAGCGGCGCGAACAAACGCGCATCGTCGCGCTCGCAGCTCACGTCACGCAGTTCCAACAACGGCTGATTCAACAGAAAGAATTCCAGATTCAGAGTTAATTTTTATCGGCGGCGGCCGCTACAGTGACAATGGATCAGCTCGGAATAGCCATGTACGCAGCCACTTCGTCCGCCGTTGCGACCGGAGGCTGGTCTGCTGGCGGCGATAACAACATCGCGGTGAAAATCGCGCAGTTGCTGCAGAGCATGCTGCAGTCGACAAGCGGGGCGACGTCGGACGCAGCTATTATAGTCACCCAGTTGCTAAATCCGACAAACGGCGCAGCACCCATGGATGTCAACTTAAACCAATTGCTGAATAACGCGGTGCTGCAAAACGCGCTGAAGCAATTGCCGCCCGAGCTGCTCGCCAAGCCTCAAATCTTTGAGGCGGTCGTGCTGCAAAACATTTTGCTGCCAAACACGCCGGGAAAAGCTGCCACGCCTAATCTGCCGCTACTGATCCTGCCGAACCCCGCTGCGCCAATGTCGTCGCAACCCGGCACATCGCCCGCTGGCGCATCGCAATCGCCGCCGCAGGTTGCTAATTTTTATCGTGTCACCGTCGAATGGCAGAACCGCGTCATTCAAATGATCAGCCAGCAACCGCTTCCCACCGGACAGCGTGTGCAATTGCAAACGACGCCGCGCGGCGAATTGATGCTGGTGCCGAATTTAAAAACGGCGCTGTCGAATACAACCGCGCCTGTCGGCATCACGCCAACGCCAATATCGCCGGTTCAGCAGGCAGCCCAGCAAGCATTGCGCGAACTGATGCCGAGACAACAACCGCTCGTAACGCTGTTGCCGCTGTTACACAAGCTGGTACAGCCGACGCTGCGCGATCAATTGCCCGCGCCGATTGCGCAAGCGGTCAAACAGCTGTTGCAGTCATTGCCGCGTGCCGAGCAAATACAGACGCCCACCGGCGTCAAACAAGCCGTCGAAAACAGCGGCACCTTCTTTGAGTCGCGATTGGTGCGCGCAGCGAATTCAAATCCGAACCCATCGGCACAACCGATGGCGCAAATGCCCGCCGCGATTGCGACCACCGATTTGAAAGCGCAGATCAGCACGCTGCTGGCGCTGGTGCGCACATTCATCCCGACTCAACCTGCCCAATCCGCAACGCCGACCAGCCCGCTATCGATTAGCGCGGAAGAACTGGTGTACACACATAAGCCTGCGCTCCAGCCACAGCAAGGCCATATCGCGACGGGTCAGCAAAGCATCGACAGCACCGAATCGCTGCTATCGCAGCTCAGCAAATTGCTGCAAGCGGGGCTGGCGCGGATTCAGGTCAATCAGCTCGATGGCATCGTTGCGCGTCATGTCGGCAACGATGCGCAAATGCCGGTGCCTACCTGGACTCTGGAGTTACCGCTGCGCAGCGCGTACGGCAACGAGCAACTGCAATTGCGGATCGAGCAACAGCCGCGCAAACGCAATCAGCAAAAGCGTCCGCAGTGGAATGTGCAGATCGCGCTCGATCTGCATGAACTCGGCAAGCTCGCCGCGACATTGGCGATCGTCGATAAAAATGTCGCCGCCACGTTATGGGCGGAGCGCGAAGGAACGCACCGCCGCGTGCAGGAACAGATCGGCTATTTGCGTTCGGGTTTGGAATCGGTCGGCGTCCATGTCACCGAAATGAATTGCCGGCTCGGCATGCCGCCCACGCCGAAAAATCCGTTGTCGCAACAACTGGTAGATGTCCACACATGAACGACGATCGCGAGCAGCAGGCGGTAGCGCTCGCCTATAACGGCCAGAGCGCGCCGACTGTAACGGCAGCCGGCAGCGGCGAACTCGCCGAACAAATCATTGCGCTCGCACGCGAACATGGCGTGCCGCTATTTGAAAACGCGCAATTGCTCGCACTGTTACAGGACATTGGACTCGGTGAGGAAATTCCCGAAACGCTCTATCTGTGCATCGCGCAGATCATCGCGTTCGCGTACAAGATTCAAGGCAAGGTGCCGGAGAATTGGGATTTTGGCGGCCGCGATGACGTCGAGGATATAAAGCCGG